>JBAXEA010000001.1:0-44518 GCA_037140655.1 bacterium
GCAAGAAAAGAAGGTATGATAACGATCTTACAAGATGGAATATATAAAGCAGTCCAAGGACAAACTAGCTTAGAAGAAGTGCTTCGTGTTGTTTCAGAATAAAATTAGATGCTTTTTTCATATAAAGTTAAAACAAAAAATGGTGAAATTCTAAAAGGAACGATGGATGCGCTTGATCGTTTCGCGTTGTCTAGGGAGTTAAAATCAAGAGATCTTATTCCTATTTCTGTAATTGAAAAAGGAAAGGAATTTAGCATTGAAGGTATCTCAGTTGGTTTTACAAACTTTTTTTCAAAAGTTAAAACACAAGAATTAATTACTTTAACAAAAAATCTAAGTGGAATGCTGAAAGCTGGTTTGTCGCTTTCTCGTGCGCTTTCGGTTTTACAAAAACAAACTAAAAATCCTGCATTTAATAAAATTTTAATTTCATTAAGAAGTGAAATAGATTCCGGCGGAACATTTTCCTCTGGTCTTGCAAAATTCCCTGATGTTTTTTCAAGTCTTTTTGTTTCGATGGTTCGTGCAGGGGAGGAGTCTGGTAATTTACCAAATGCTCTTTCTGAAGTTGGTATGAATATAGAGAAAGCAAATTCTGTAACAAAAAAAGTGAAGGGTGCACTTATTTATCCTGGAGTTATTTTATCAGCGATGGTTGTGATTGGAATTTTGATGTTTGCATTCGTTGTTCCGACTCTTGCTAAAACATTTAAAGATTTAAATACTCCATTGCCTGCTTCAACGAAATTCATAGTTGCATTAGGTATGTTTTTCTCACAATATTTAGTTTTGTCTCTTATTCTGGTGGCAGGAATTGGTTTTGGAATATTCTATTTATTCAAAGCAAAATTTATGCAGAAATATATTGATTATGCTATTTTAAAAATTCCTGTTATTGGTACTTTTTCCAGACAATTAAATACAGCTCGTACTGCACGCACCATCTCATCACTTCTGTCTTCAGGTGTTCCCATCACTCGTGCTATTGAAATCACAGAAGATGTTGTTCAGAATATTTATTATAAAAAAGTTTTAAAGAAGGGAAAAGAAGAAATCGAAAAAGGTTTACCTTTTTCTGAAATTTTCGTAGAAAATTCTGATCTGTATCCTATTATGATGTCCGAGATGGTTGAGGTGGGGGAGGAGACGGGAAAATTGTCAGAAATGTTGATTGAAATTTCAAATTTTTACGAAGCAGAAATAGAAAACACAACAAAAAATCTTTCTACTATTATCGAACCTGTTTTGATGATTTTCATAGGTTCAGCGGTTGGATTTTTTGCTATATCGATGATTTCACCATTATATTCAGTAATGAATAATATTAAATAAATATGAAAAATTTTTATAAAAAAGGATTTACGATTGTAGAAATGTTGATTGTCATTGTGATTATTGGTATTTTGGTTGCCATAGTACTGCCATCATTTTCAGCAATGAGACAAAATCAAGCGTTGAAAAATACTGTTAGTGACGTTGTTTCTTCATTAGATAAAGCCCGATCACAAACTTTAGCATCTCTTAATTCATCAGAGTATGGAGTTCATTTTCAATCTAATAAAATTGTGATTTTCAAAGGAACATCTTATTCTGCAAATGATGCAAATAATACAAGTATAAATGTGACTTCACCTGCGACACTTTCATCAATATCACTTACGGGTGGTGCATCAGACATATACTTTGCTAGATTAAGTGGAACACCAAATGTTACAGGCACTATCGTTGTTTCGGTTTCTTCAAATCAAAGTTTAACTAAAACAATTACAATATCAGCCACAGGAATTGCTAGTTTAAATTAAAATGAGAAATAAAAAAGTAAAATTAAATAAAAAAAGTTATGGTTTCATGATGGTTGAGATTTTGGTTGCTGCTTCTATTATGACAGTAATAATTTTGGCTGTTATGTCTGTTGCTCAAAAGACTATTTCTGTGTCACGTGTTTCAGTTGAATCAACACAGGCAAGTTTTCTTTTAGAGGAAGGAGCAGAAGTTGCTCGTACTATTAGAGATAATGGATGGAGTAATGTTTTAGCTTTAAATACAAGTACGACATATTATCCAACTTTTACTGGTGGAGTATGGACACTTTCTTCTACACCTAATACTATTGGTATTTTTACACGTACTGTAAACATCTCAAATGTAAATCGTGATAATACTACTGCAGATATTTCAGTCACAGGAACAAATGATACTGGAACTAAATTGATAACTGTTACAGTTACTTGGGTTGATGGAGGGCAAACGATTACTAGGACCTTACCATTTTATATTTCTGATATATTTTCATGATTAAAAAAAATATACAAAATCAAAAAGGATATTCGCTTATTGAAATGCTTTTTTATATATCAATTTTTTGTGCTTTGTTCATAGTTGTTATTAATTCATTGATAATAATGACAAAATCTTTTAAGCAAACTTCGGTAAATGGAGAACTTGTACAGTCAGGAACAATAATGGAAAAAATTTCTCATGAAATAAAACAAGCTTATGATATTAATTCTATTTCTTCAACAAGTTTAGTCTTAAACACAAAAGACGCATCTGGAAATAATAAAACAGTTCAGTTTAATAGTTCCGGAGATGATATTTTGTTTACCGATAACGGTACATTGGTTGGTGCCTTAAATAATCCAAATATTCAAATATCAAATCTTTCTTTTACACAAATATCAACCTTACAAGGAAAAGAGGTAAAAATTTTTTTTACTGTTAATGCTATTGATGATGCTCAAAATAAAACTTATGATTTTTATGATACAGTAATCTTGCGTGGTACATATTAGAAATATGCTAAAAAATAATTTAAAAATAAATAATGAAAGTGGGTCTGCTATGCTGACAGCAGTAGTGTTTTTCATGTTTATTTCACTTTTAATTGTTGCAGGCCTAGTTTCACCTTCTGTTGTTGAATTTAAAAATGCTAGTGTGAATTTAAATTCAAAAGTTTCTTATGCTTTGGCTGAATCTGGTGTTGAAGATGCTGTTTATCGTTTAAAAAATAATAAAACAATCGGAGCTAACGAAACCATTATATTAGGTTCAAATTCTGCAGCAACTACTATCGTTACGAATGGTAATCAAAAAACAATTGAATCTGTCGGTAATGTTTCAAGTTATCAGAGAAAAATAGATTTAACAATTACAACTGGTGCTGGTGTTGGTTTTAATTATGGTCTTCAGACTGGTGCTGGAGGAATTAATATGCAAAATAGTAGTGATACAATCAATGGCAGTGTCTATACTAATGGTAAAATTGTTGCAAGTGGTACAAATTATATTACAGGTTCTGCAATTGCTGCTGATAGCCCAGCTCTTGCTGTAGATCAATCAAATATTGTTCCAACAACTCCAACTAATTCAATAAATTTTGGAAACGTGTCAGCTTCACAAGACTATGCTCAAAGTTTTCAAGTATCTGCTAATTTGCCATTAAATAAAGTACAATTTTATATTAAAAAAAATGGTTCTCCTGGTGGTACTATTACAGTTCGTTTGGTTGCTGATAACGCTGGTTCACCCAGTACAGTAAATCTACCATTAGGTACTGCTACTCTCGGTTCAATAACAACAAGTTATTCGTGGGTAAATGCAACATTCACTTCAAATCCAGCGCTTGTTCCGAATACTACTTATTGGATTGTTCTAGACTATAGTACGACAAATGTTTCAAACTATTATATAATTGGTGCAAATGCAGACTCTTCTTATGGTGTAGGCACAGCAAAAACTGGTGTATATTCTTCTGGTACATGGGTTGCAAGTAATTTAGATAGTTATTTTCAAATATATACAGGAGGAGTTTCTGGGAGCATAGGTGGTGCTGGTTATGCAAGTGCACTTACAGTTGGAACGGGAAGTGTCGGTGATACGTGGGCAAGCAATGTGAGTGGTACTACTGCTCGTGGAAATATGTACTGTAACACTGGATCAAATAATAATAAATCATGCACGACAAATCATGGTATTCCGCCACAGGTTGGTTTACCATTTACATCAGCTAATATTGCTAGTTGGGAAACAGCCGCACTTGCCGGTGGAACACAAACAGGAGATCTTGAAGTTACTGGTGGAGCTGGAATTGTCTCGCTTGGTCCAAAAAAGATTGTTGGTAATCTTCATGTTGGTGGAAGTAAAACTTTTCTTGTTACTGGAACACTTTGGGTTACAGGGAATATCACAATAGATGGTTCAGGACATATGGAACTTCCTTCAAATTATGCATTAAATAGTGAAACTATAGTAGCAGATGGAAAAATATCACTTGGTGGATCAGCTTCACTTGGTTCTGGAAATCCATCAAGTTTCCTTTTTGTTGTTTCAAATAGCAGATGTCCTTATGATACATATTGTTCTGGTGCCAGTGCAATAAGTGTCAGTGGTGCGGCTGGTGCTATTGCTGTCGATGCTCAGTATGGAGATGTGTCGATAACTGGCTCATCTTCACTTTGCGCTGCAGTAGGAAATTCTATGACTGTAACTGGTAGTGATACTATTAACTATAATTCTGGTTTAGCTAGCCCATATTTTAAAAGCGGTCCCTCAGGTTCGTGGAATATTGATAAATGGCAAGAGACACAATAGAGATATATACCCTGTAGTAGATTTTAGCAATATTAAAAATGTGCTATGCACATCGCCAAAATTCACTACGGGGTGTTATAATATTCTCATGTCTAAAAAAATTATTATAGGAAATTGGAAAATGAATCCGCTTACTAGTAAAGAAGCGGTAAAATTATTTACTGATATTGCAAAAAACTTAACTACCACTAAAAATGTGGATGTTGTTATTTGTGCCCCATTTGTTTATTTAGAAAGTTTAAAGAAAATATCTAAAAAAATATCTTTAGGTACACAAGATGCTTTCTGGCAAGAGAAAGGTGCTTTTACTGGTGAGATTTCAGTAAAAATGCTTTCAAATATTGGTGTTAAGTATATAATTCTCGGCCATTCTGAAAGAAGATCATTAGGTGAAAATAATATTGATATAAATAGAAAAATAAAAGCAGTACTTAGTGCTGGTCTTACACCTATAGTGTGCGTTGGTGATACAGAGAGAGACGAGAATCATGGATATTTCAATGTTGTAAAGAATCAAGTTGAAGAATGTTTGAATGGAATCAAAAAAGATTTGCTTGAGAAAATAATTGTTGCTTATGAACCAGTCTGGGCATTATCTACTACAATTCCTCGCAAGGATGCTACAGCAGAAGATTCACAAGAGATGGTAGTGTTCATTAAAAAAGTTCTTGCAGATAAATTTGGAGTGAAAACAAAAATGCCAAGAATTATTTACGGTGGTTCAGCAAATGATAAAAATTGTGCAGATTTCCTAACTAACGGGGGAGTGGAAGGTTTGTTGCCTGGTGCTGCAAGTTTAGATCCAAAGAAATTTATAAGTATTATTAACATAGCAGAACATATTATTTAAAAGGCACGGATATTTTTCTGCTGAAAAATTCCTCGTACTCGCGCCGTCGCGCTCGCAAGCCCTTTAAAACAATATGTTCTGCTTGTAAAACACATATGCAATCAATAAAAAAAATAAAAGATACAAAAGGAAAAGTAATACTACTTCGAGCTGGTTTTGATGTTCCTATAAAAGATGGAAAAGTCGTAGATACAAAAAGAATAGTAACAATTCTTCCAACAATAGAATATTTAATGAAAAAAGGACCGCTTGTGATAATGTCTCATCAAGGTAGACCAAAAGGCAAGGTGGACATGGCCTTCACACAGAAGCCACTTGTGCCAGTTTTAGAAAAATTACTTAAAAAGAAAATTAAATTTGCAACATCTTGTATTGGTGAAGAAACAGAAAAGATAGCGAGATCTTTAAAAAAGGGTGAAGTACTTTTGTTGGAAAATTTGAGATTCGAACCAGGTGAAGAAGCAAATGATAAAAATTTTGCAAAACAACTAGTAAAGTTGGGTGACATATATGTGGACGATGCTTTTCCAGATGCTCATAGAGAGCATGCTTCTGTCGTAGGTGTACCAAAATATTTACCAAGCTACATTGGTTTACAATTTGAGAAAGAAATAAAGTTTTTATCTATGGTATTTAAAGAAACCAAGCACCCATTTCTTTTCATCTTAGGTGGAGTTAAATTTGAAACAAAACTTCCAATTATAAAAAAGTATTTAAAAACTGCTGACAATATTTATATCGGTGGAGGAATTTTAAATAGTTTCTTAAAGGAAAAAGGCTTTGAAGTTGGTGTGTCTACTGTTGAAGATAAAGATTATGGAATTAAAAAATTTATGAAGAATAAGAAGCTGGTCATTCCAGAAAATCTTTTAGTAAAAACTTCTTCAGGTTCATTTATTAAAAAGAGTGCAGGTGAAGTTTCAAAAGATGACACTATCGTAGATGTGATAGATAAATCCTTAATTGAATTATATGTTCTTATTCAAAAAGCAAAAATGATTTTATGGAATGGTCCACTTGGAAAGTATGAAGATGGTGGGGCGAAAGCATCAATGGAAGTTTTGAAGATGATTGCGAACTCTAAAGCTAAAAGTATTATCGGTGGTGGTGATACAGCATCACTTATTTCTAAAATGAAAATGGAAGATAAGTTCACATTCGTCTCGACAGGTGGGGGAGCGTCACTTGAATATTTGGCAAAAGGCACATTACCTGGAATCAAAGCACTCAAATAAAACTAATTAAATATAAGTAAAATAAGCTCACTTCTTGACTTTTTATTTTAAAATGCTATTATGTTTAAAACACATATAGTTATTCACATTTTAAAAATAAAGTAGATGGACACAGAAAAGGCAAAAATTCCTACAGAGGAAGAATTAAAGAAATTTGGAATAGATATTTTATTCCATAAAGTAATAATCAAGGAAAATAAAAAAGACTTAGACTTGAGTCAGTACTTGGTTTCAGAAAAAATTCATTTAGATACTAAAAAGTATTATATAAAATTTCCAATTAAAGGTAAGGATGGAAAAGTGATCAAAATTATTAAATTATGGTTACATAAAGATTTCAAAAAAAATATCTACGATCCAATTGAAGGAAAAATTGGTCATTTATCGCAAATAAATTTCACTGAATTTAAATTCAATAAAAACATTCGTAGTGAAAAAATTAAAGAAATTTTTTATATTTCTGATGAATCAAAACATCTAAACAGAGAAGAAATAATGTGGTCATCGCTTCGTTTTGCAATGAGGCAATGTAAAAAAAATGATGGTCATCTGGTTGTCACAAGTGATCATTCTACTATTCTTTGTTCTTTTTTAGACGAAGCAGGTATCATATATTTAATTGATGTTAGATATGATGAAATGCATAATGAATTTGATTTGTATTGTCAAAAGAAAGATATCTTATTTTTAAACAAAGATCAAATTTTGATAAGAAAATAATTTTTTTCGTTTCTAATTAAACAAAACAGCCCGAAGATTTTAAATCTGAGGGCTGTATTTTTTTATCTATTTTATTGCTTTAATTATTTTTTGAATTATTTTATTTGGTTCTCCTTCTTTATATTCTTTGGTTGGTAGGTTTGGAAATACTATTTCTTTATATCGAGGCATGAGGTGTATATGAAAATGGGGGACTTCATTGCCGACTACTGATTGTTGCACATAGTCACATCTCAATCCTTTCTTTAGAGCCAGCATCATTTTTTTAGTTAATTTAAATATGTCTGCAATTGTTTTGTCGTCAGCCTCTTGCATCCAGACTACGTGTTTTTTGGGAATTATTAAAAGGTGTCCGTCAGTTGCAGGCTTAATATCTAGAAATACTAAGAAGTTTTTATTTTCAAAAATTTTATAACAAGGGATTTCTTTATTTACTATTTTACAAAAAATACAAGGTTCTTTTTTCATATACTTATAATAACAAAAATTGGGAAATAAAAAAGCTTTCAACCATTTAAGATTGAAAGCTCCTGTTTGTAAATTAAAATAATTATTAATTATTTTCCTAGTTTATTTGCTCTACTTATTAGAGCTTTTGTCACTCGAGTTATTGCACGAAGATTTTCTTTATTATCTCCTGGTCTTGTTTGAGGAAAATCTCCTGAATATGGTGTATACCCATAATGTTCTTCACAGAACTGATTTTTGTCTGGTATTCCTAAGTCCCTGAAAATTTTTCCATTATCACTCGGATTTGAGAGATTTTTTAGAAAATTGTAATTCACTTTGTGTAGATCTCCATTTATCAAGACAGTTTCTCCATCTTTGAAGATTTCTTCAACCTGACCTTTTTTTTCTTCGGTCTGCGTGCTTGAGTTTACTTGTTTAACCATTGTTAAAATTTTTAATTTAAAATTATTTTTATTGAATTTACGAAGTTCTCTAAATTTCCATAAAGAAACTGAGAGAACTTCGCAAACATGATTTAATGAACAATATAAATACTTTTAAGTATTATACATTGATTAAATCTAAAGTCAAGCAGAAATATATAAATCTTATTGTGATATAATCTTTAAATGGATCCCGAACGAAATTCTAGAAATAGATTTTTACATAAGGGATTGGTCAATTTACTAAATTATTTAAATTTCGTACGGGATGGAAAAATATTCAGACATATTACGAACACTTTTTTTGGCTCGTGGTATAGAAAATGAGACTGATGCAGAGCTTTTTTTGAATGGAAATTATGAACGAGACTTTCATGATCCTTTTTTAATGCGTGATATGGAGAAAACCTGTGTTCGTATATATGAAGCTATGGAGGCGAATGAAAAAATTGTAATTTATTCTGACTATGATTGTGACGGTATTCCAGGTGCGGTGATAATGCATGATTTGTTTGAAAAAGTAGGTTATAAGAATTATGAAATTTATATTCCCGGAAGGAATAATGAAGGTTATGGTTTGAATATGGAAGCAATAGAAGAGTTTGCTAAAAAAGATGTGAAACTTTTGATAACTATAGATTTAGGAATAACTGCCATATCAGAAGTTCTCCAAGCGGAAGTCTACGGAATAGATGTGATAATCACAGACCATCATATACCACACGAAAATCTTCCTCGCGCATATGCGATATTGAATCCGAAAGTAGATGATTATCCAGAAAAAATGTTATGTGGTGCTGGAGTTATTTTTAAATTGGTTCAAGGTTTTGTAAAAAAATACGGTGAATATTTTAAAATAAATAATGGTTGGGAAAAGTGGATGCTTGATATGGCAGGCCTTGCGACTTTGTCTGACATGGTTCCGCTCGTAGGGGAGAATAGAGTGATAGCACATTTTGGAATTAAAGTTTTGAGAAAATCTCCACGTCTTGGTTTGCAGAAACTTTTAGCACAAATGAAAATAGATCAAAGATATTTAACTGAGGACGATGTTGGCTTTATGATTTCTCCTCGTTTAAATGCTGCGTCTCGTATGGACAATCCATTGCGTGCTTATGAACTTTTATCTACGACAGATGCAGTCGAAGCAGGGACATTGGCAACTCATTTAACGAAAATAAATGATGAAAGAAAATCAATCGTGGCTGGTATTATGCGTGAAGTAAAAAAGAAATTTGAAACAAGAACATTAAATGAAATTATTGTTATTGGTAATCCAGCTTGGCGAGTGGGAGTGCTCGGACTTGTGGCAGGGAAGATTGCAGATGAATATGAGAAGACAGTTTTTGTCTGGGGGAAAGATGAGAATGAATGTATTAAGGGTTCATGTAGATCAAATGGTTCTATTTCCATAGTAGAACTTATGACGAATGCGAGTGGATCGTTTTTAGAATTTGGTGGTCATGAGATGGCAGGCGGTTTTAGTGTTCATGCAGATAAAATTCATTATCTTGAAGAAGCACTTTTGGAATCTTTAAAGAAAGTAAAAAAAATACAAGGGAAGGAAAAAGAAAAAATAGATATCACTGGTGATCTTAGTTTGGTAAGTATGAAAAATTGGAAAGAAATAGAAAAACTTTCTCCATTTGGTTTAGCAAATCCAAAACCAATTTTTTCATTTCCAAATTTAAAAATTGAAAAGATTAAAAAATTTGGTAAGAATGGTTCAGGAGAACATTTAGAAATTACATTTTCTGATGTTAATAATAAAAAGGCAGTAGCGATTTCTTTTTTCTCAAATCATGAATCTTTTTCTGTGCAAATAGAAGAAGGAAAGATGGTGAATCTTTTAGCTACTTTTGACCTGTCTCGTTTTCGTGGACGAGAAGAACTTCGTTTGAGAATTATAGATATATTAAGTACAATATAATCATGAAAAAAAATGAAATAATTATTTATACTGATGGAAGTTCGTTGGGAAATCCAGGGAAGGGTGGTTGGGGTTCTGTAATTCTTTTTCCTGATGGAAAGGTTGTAGAACTTGGTGGCCACGAAAAAGAATCTACAAACAATAGAATGGAAATGACTGCAGCACTAGAGGCTTTGAATGTGGTATTAAAAAGAAAACAAAAAGCGAAGACAATTTTAATTCATACTGATTCTTCATATTTATTGAATGGTATCACCATGTGGATCTATGCTTGGGTAAAAAATAATTGGCAAACAAAAACTAAAGAAGACGTTTTAAATAAAGATATTTGGGAAGTACTATATAAAGTAGAAAATAATTTAAAAAATAAATACGAAATAGAATGGATAAAAGTAAAAGGGCATAACGGAGTATTTTTAAATGAACGTTGTGATGAAATAGCGACTGGTTTCTCAGCACAAACTCACCCAATTTTATTTACAGGAAATGTAAAAGATTATGAAAAACTTTTCGGTAAAATAACTCATGCAGAAAAGAAAGAAGAAGAAAGTAAAAAAACTATTAAAAAAAGTTCCAGCAAAAAAGATGCTTATTCTTATGTCTCAGAAGTAGCAGGGAAAATTCATGCAGATAAAACGTGGGTAGAATGTGAGAAACGAGTCAAAGGTAAGTCTGGAGCAAAATATAAAAAAGTGTTTTCCAAACAAGAAGAACAAGAGTTGATCGCATTGTGGTCCTTAAAATCATTATTTTAAATTTAATTTAAAATGCGGGATAAGATATTCTACGCAATTTGTTTTGGTTTTATTGCAGGAGTACTGGCACGTTCACTTCTATTTTTAGATTTATATATAACTATTTTGTTTTGCATCATATCTATTGCTGTTACTGTGTTTTTCGTTTATATATCAAAAAACAAATGGGGAATACTTTCTGGATTTTTTATATTAGCAATTTGCCTTGGTGTTTTGAGGTTTCATTTTGTTGATTCTGGTTTCACAAATATTTACGATAACCAAATTGGGCAAACAATACAATTAAAAGGTGAAATAGTTGATGAACCAGTGATAAAAGAAAACAATCAACAATTGATAATAAGGACGGTCCTTAAAGATTCCCAAAGGACCGTCCTTAAAATATTAGTTTCAACTGATTTTACCGGAGAGTATAAATACGGAGATGAAATTTCATTGTTTGGAAAATTAAAAAAACCAGAAAATTTTATTACTGATTATGGGAAAGAATTTGATTATATAAATTATTTAAGAAAGGATGGAGTTTTGTATGTGATGGGTTTTCCGAAAATTGAAATAATTTCTCATGACAATGGAAACAAAATTAAAAGTGCACTCTTTTTTGCAAAAGATAAATTTTTAGAAAAAATAAATTCTTCAATCAAAGAACCTGAAAGTTTATTTATGGGAGGATTGATACTAGGGGATAAGGCATCTTTTAGTCAGTCACTCAGGCAGAGCTTTGTGAATACTGGCACGATACATATTGTTGCGCTTTCTGGTTATAATGTGACGATAGTCGCAGAATGGATAATGAAATTATTTAAATTCTTACCGAGGAATTTAGGAATTGGTTTGGGAATTTTTTCTATTATACTTTTTGTAATTATGACTGGTGCAAACTCTACTGCTATCCGGGCTGGTATTATGGCGACACTTGCACTTATTGCTCGTGCGACAGGACGTAATTATGATGTGGCTCGAGCTCTTATTTTGGCTGGAATACTGATGGTATTTTTAAATCCATTAATTTTAGTTTATGATGTTTCGTTTCAATTATCATTTATTGCTACCATGGCTGTGATTTTCGTCGCACCTCGTATGGAGAAATATTTTACTTGGGTTACTAAAAAATTTGAATTACGAGATATTATCACTGTGACATGTTCAGCATATATTTTTGTCTTGCCATTTATTTTGTATAAGATGGGCACATTATCATTCGTAGAACTTCCTGCCAATGCACTTATCTTGCCATTTATTCCATTCACAATGTTGCTTGGTTTTATCACTGGCTTTACTGGATTGTTTTCATTAGTATTAGCTTTTCCATTCGGAATTATTTCGTATGTATTTTTACATTATGAACTTTTAGTGATAAATATTTTTTCTAATCTTCCATTCGCATCTCTTTCTATTCCTAACTTTCCACTTATATTAATGCTAGCAATTTACGCCTATTTTATTTATAGACTTTTTGGTAGAAATATTAAGAAATTTTTTACTGAGCTTCAATAAAGTTTTTTTCTATAACAGACCAATTTAGATTTTCAAAAAATGCATCGATGTATTTTTTCTTTTCGGCTGGAGTGTAGTCAGTGAAATACGCATGTTCCCACATATCAAGCGCAAGAATTGGGGTAGTAGAGACTAAGTGTCCTAAGTGTTGTTCATCCACCCAGTTTTGTAATAGTTGTCCTGTTTTTTTATCATATGAAAGCATTGCCCAACCGATACCTCTTCCGAGAGCTAAGGTTTTAAATTTATTAAGCCATATATCAAATGATCCGAAATCTTTTTCGATAGCTTTTTTTAGCAATGAATCTTCTTTTAAATTATTTGCACCGTCTGCTAAAGCACTGAAATAATTTTCATGATTGCGAACGCCACCGAATTCAAAAGCAAAGCGTCTATATAATTCACTTATTAAATAAGCGTTGCTTGTTTCATCAGTACTCAGTGCTTCGATTTTTTCTAAAACTACATTAACGTTTTTAACGTAGCCAGCATAAAGTTTTAAATGTTCTTCCATTGTCTTAGAAGATATGCCCTTAAGTTCTCCAATATTAAAAGTTTTTTGTGTAAATGTTTGCATGTTAATATTATAGCATGCAGAGCAGTGGTAAAAAATATCATTTACTTATTATCGCTATACTTCTTTTGGTTGTGGTTGTTTATCTCTTTTATTTAGATTGGCAGAATTCTCACCGACAATTCACATTTAGTATGCTTGATGTTGGACAAGGGGACGGCCTTTTTATAGAGTCACCGACTGGTACTCAGGTACTTGTCGATGGTGGGCCACCTAAAAAAATATTAAATGAACTTTCAAAAGTTATGCCACCCTTTGATAAAAGTATTGATGCGATTTTTATAACTAATCCAGATGCAGATCATATAGGAGGATTAATCGATGTATTAAAAAATTATAAAGTTGGTATGGTTTTTGAACCAGGGACAATTTCGAGTTCTAAAACTTATGAAAATTTAGAAACAGAAATTAAGAATAAAAATATTCCAGATATTTTAGAAAAGCGTGGAATGAAAATAGACCTAGGTGGGGGAGCAGTTTTAAATATTTTATTCCCGGATCGTGATGTCTCTAGTTGGGCTACAAATGATGGCTCGATGGTGGCGAGACTTACGTATGGTAAAACTTCCATTATGTTGACTGGTGATGCACCGATGAAAACAGAACAAATAATTTTATCTGAAAATTCCAAGCAGGATTTACAAAGTGAGATTTTGAAAGTTGGGCATCATGGTTCGCGTGGTTCTTCGTCGACAGAATTTGTGCAAGCTGTGGCTCCGAAATATGCTTTGATATCAGTTGGTAAAGATAATAAATATGGGCATCCACACAAAGAGACGTTGGATACACTTTCTCAATTTGGTGTTAAAGTTTTTCGGACAGATTTATTTGGTACGATAATATTAAAATCTGATGGGCAAAAAGAGTCTTTTAAATTTTTGAAATAAAAAAAGGAACTGTTGGTACAGTTCCTTTGGGAGACTAAATTAACTAATTTACTAACGATATATTTGGACGTCTCCTTATCTTTATTTTTTTATAGTACAGAAATCACCTGATGGTGTTTTTCTAACTCTTCTAATGAATTTGCGCCCCAGCAACAAACTCCATTACCATATTCTTCAAGTAAGAATATTGAGTCTTCTTTGCTCGAATTTATGCCACTGCAAGATTTTCCGATACCAACTACAATAAAAAGTTTTGATTTTATAAAAATAAAATCATAACTATTAAAACCATTTTGTTCTTTGTTTAGTTTGCTTGTGTTGATAAGAGCTTTTCCACCACAATTAGTTTTGAAATGAAATTCATCTTCTGTAATCTTACTTATTATAAGATTGAGTGCTCTCTTTTTGAGAGACTTTTTTCTGTCGGGAAATACTATGGTTGTTTCCATAACTTTTTATTTTGTTAATTTAGGAATATTTTATGAACTGTATTTTCTTCACATTACTACTTGGAGTGTTTGTTGTCAATGTGTTAAATAATGAGTTTTCAACTTTTTTATGAACGCTGACTTTGTGATAGAATAAGAATATGAAAGATAAACAAATTGAAAAACTTATTAAAAGCGAAGCTGTGCGTCAGAAAAGCGTCATTAATCTAATAGCATCTGAGAACTATGTTTCAAAAGATGTTTTACAAGCACTTGGTTCTGAATTAACAAATAAATATGCTGAAGGTTATCCAGGTAAAAGATATTATGGAGGCAATGTGATAATTGATAAAGTTGAAACTCTTTGCCAGGATCGCGCTTTAAAACTTTTTAAATTAAAACCAACAGAGTGGCATGCAAATGTTCAGCTTCTTTCAGGGTCTCCTGCAAATTTTGCTTTGTATTCGGCCCTCGTTCCACTAGGTGGAAAAATTATGGGCATGAAATTAACTTCAGGTGGGCATTTGACTCATGGTCATCCACTTTCGATGACAGGTAAACTTTGGAAACCAATTCAGTTTGAAGTTGATGGAGAGGGGGAAGTGATTGATTATGAAAAATTAAAACAAATTGCTATAGCTGAAAAACCAGATATTATAGTTTGTGGTTTTACTGCTTATCCAAGGTTTGTTGATTTTAAAAAGTTCCGAGAAATTGCTGATGCTGTGGTTTATCCTGACGGAAGGAAGGGGGCACTTTTACATGCTGATATTTCTCATTTTGCAGGACTTATAGCAGGTGGAGTTTATCCATCACCATTTCCATATGCAGATTCTGTTATGACAACTACTCATAAATCACTTCGTGGTCCACGACAAGCAATTCTTTTTGTAAAAAAAGACGATAGAAATTTTGATAAAAAATTAGACAAGATGATTATCCCTGGGCTTTTCGGTGGTCCACATGAAAACAATATTGCCGGAGTTGCTATTGCTTTAAAAGAAGCAAGCACAGGTGATTTCAAAAAATATGCAAAACAAGTTGTGAAAAATGCGAAGACTCTTGCAAGTGAATTACAAAAACTTGGTTGGCATATTATTTCAGGTGGCACTGATTCTCATTTAATATTAGTGGACACATGGATGAATGGCCCTTCGGCAAGCTCAGGGCAAGTGGGTGGTATTAGTGGCAAGGAGGCAAGCGAACGTTTAGAGAAAGCTGGAATTATCGTAAATATGAATACTATCCCAGGAGACCCACGCAGTGTGATGGATCCATCAGGGATTCGTTTGGGCACTTGTGCAGAGACTACTCGTGGTAGAAAAGAAAAAGATATGATAAACATAGCTCGCAAGATGGATAAAGCATTAAGAAATAATAAATAAAATGATTGAAGTAGAGAAAAAATTTGAGACGACAGATGAGCAATTAAAAGCTCTACTTGAGGACTCTGTTTTTGTAGAGAATGTTGTAAACCATGACATTTATTATGACTTTTTTGATTTTAGACTTGTGAAAGAAGATATTAGATTTCGATTAAGAAATGTCGGAGAAAAAAGTTCTTACGAATTAAAAGTCAGAACAAAAGAAGGTGGTGATAATGAAATTGAGGATGCAGAAGAAATAAAAAAGTTTTTTAAAACTGAACTTGATTTAAATGAATTTATTGAGAAAAATCTTATTGTCTTTATGGATTATAAAACTGAAAGACAAAAATACAAAAATGGAGAATTCAAAATTGATATTGATAGATTAACAACTGATGAGTCGCCTGATTTTGTTTTTAACGTTTGTGAAGTTGAACTTTTGGTTGAAAATGATGATCAAGTGCAAGATGCTCAAACAAGGATAAAAGATTTTGCAACAAAATATGGAATGAATAAACAAAATATTCCAAAAAGAGAAGCTTACCTAAAAGCAATCAAACCAGAAATTTATAAACAAATTACAAGCCACGAAGAATAATTTATGAAAAAACAAAAATACAAAGGAAAATTAATTGTTATTGATGGAACAGATGGGTCAGGTAAGGCTACGCAAGTGGATTTACTGATTAAGAGATTAAAGAAAGAAGGGAAGACTGTAAAGATGGTAGATTTTCCAGAATACTACAAAAATTTTTTTGGAAAATTTTTGGGACATTGTTTGAGTGAACAATATTATAATTTTCTGAATGTGCACCCTAAGATCGTTTCTATTTTGTATGCGGCTGATCGTTGGGAGTCTGGTAAGGAAATGCGTGAATGGTTGGAAAAAGGTTATGTAGTTGTAGCGAATCGTTATGTTTCAGCCAATCAAATTCACCAAGCAGGAAAAATAAAAAGTGCTAAAAAAAGAGATGACTTTATGAAATGGTTGGACGAGATGGAATACGAAGTTTTTGGTATTCCTCGTCCAGATATTACTCTGTATTTAAGTTTACCGATAAATATTGTTTTGCAACTTTTGAAAGAGCGAGAAAGTAGTAAAATGAAAAGAGCATATTTAAAAAACAAAAAAGATGTCGCTGAAAATGATACACAATATTTAATAAATTCAAGAAAGAGCGCGATGAAACTTGAAAAAGAAATTCCAAACTTTATTAAAATAGAATGTTCAGAAAAAGGAAAAATTCTATCTCGTGAACAAATTCATGAAATGGTTTATGATAAAGTTAAAAAGGTAGTTAAATAATATGAAAATAAAAGTAAAGAGATTAAAAGAAAATGCTAAGTTGCCAAAATATCATCATCCCGGAGATGTCGGTATGGATATGTATGCAATGGAAACAGTTGTCTTAAAACCTATGGAACATCATAGATTTTTTCATGGTTTTGCCTTAGAATTTCCCGTAGGTTATGCGGCAATTGTGAAAGATAAAAGTAGTATTTCAAAAGCATTGCTACATACGATGGGTGGAGTCTTTGATGCAGGGTATAGGGGAGAATACAATACACACCTTGTTAATTTGGGTAGTGAACCATATACTATAGAAGAGGGTGATAAGATCTCTCAGCTTATAATTTATCCAGTAGCTATAGGTGAACTTGAAGAAGTCACTGAGCTTTCGGAATCAGAAAGGGGTATGGGAGGTTTTGGAAGTACGGGAAAAAAATAAAATGGAAATAAATAAAGAAATAAAAAAACTTATATTTGAAACTATAAAAGAGTTGGGTGTTGCTTCCGGTGTTGGTGGTATTGAGTTAGAGCATCCATCTGATTTTAATAATGGTGATTATTCTACAAATGTCGCAATGGTTTTTGCTAAGGTTTTAAAAACTAATCCAAAAGAATTAGCTGAAAAAATTAAAACAGAATTAGAAAAGAATTTACCAAAAGAAATTTCAAAAGTTGAAGTTGCAGGTTTTGGTTTTATAAACTTCTATTTATCAAAAGATTTTTTTATTGAAAACACAAAAGAAATATTAGAGGCAAAAGAAAATTGGGGAAAGAATGAAATCCTTAAGAGTAAAAAAGTAATGGTGGAATATACGCAACCAAATCCTTTCAAGCCTTTTCATATAGGACATTTGATGAGTAATAGTATTGGAGAATCAATATCAAGAATTGTAGAATTTTCTGGTGCAAATACAGTACGAGCAAATTATCAAGGTGATGTGGGTCCTCATGTGGCGAAAGCAATTTACGGACTTATGAAATTCGGTATGCCTGATGAAATAAAATCAGTTGCTGAAAAGGCGCAATACATAGGTGAATGTTATTCTAAAGGAAGTAATTTATATGATGTTGATGAAAATGTAAAAAAAGAAATTGATGAAATAAATAAAAAAATATATGCGCATGATGATGAAAAAATAAATGAAATTTATGCTTGGGGCAGAAAGATCACGCTAGAAGCATTTGAAGAAATTTATAAATTACTTGGAACAAAATTTGATAATTATTATTTTGAATCAGAAGTGGCAGTAAAAGGGGAGAAGATAGTCCGAGAAAATGTCAGCAAAATTTTTGAAGAATCAGATGGAGCGATAATTTTCCATGGAGAAAATTATGATAAAAAACTTCACACTAGAGTTTTTATAAATTCTCAAGGTTTGCCAACTTACGAAACAAAAGAAGTCGGACTTACAATAACAAAATTTGAAAATGAAAATCCAGACATATCTATAGTGACGACAGCCATAGAACAAGCTGAATATATGAAAGTAGTTCAGAAAGCTATTGGTTTAATGCACGAAGACATGGAAAAGAGAATGAAGCATGTGACACACGGCATGATGCGTTTAGCGACTGGCAAAATGTCGTCTCGAAAAGGGAATGTAGTAACTGGAGAATCTTTGTTGCAAGATTCAATGGATGTTATTTTTGAAAAAGTGAAAGACAGAGAATTTAACAATGAAGAGAAAAAAGAAATTTCAAAAATTGTTGGAGTATCTGCTTTAAAGTATTCAATATTAAAATCATCACTAGGCAGTGATATTATCTATGATTTTGATAAATCTATTTCTTTCGAAGGTGACTCTGGTCCATATTTGCAATACACAGCAGTTAGAGCAATTTCTGTTTTGGAAAAGGCTAAAGAATTTAATTTAGAAAATAAAAAAGAAATTCCAGAAAATATTACAGATTTAGAAAAGTTGCTTTATCAATTCCCTGAAGTTGTGGAGCGTTCATATCTTTTACTTGAACCACATCATATAGCTACTTACCTCACAGAGTTAGCTAGTGCATTCAACTCTTTTTATGGAAATACAAAAATACTGCAAGAAGAAAATAAATTTGCTGGCTTTCATTTAGATCTAATAAAATCATTTTACCAAACAATGGAAAATGGTCTTTGGTTGTTAGGCATCCAAACTCCGGAAAGAATGTAGTCTTGCATTTTTGTAGTTTTGTGAGTATTCTTAATATATACGTTGAAGAGGATTCTGCCATAGGCGAATAAAATCACCTCTGAGTATTGGGAAGAAAGTTTTATAACAAGTAGAACCCAACGGGTTTGCCCGACATAGCTTAAATTAAGAAGTAATCAAGGTGGTACCACGGGAATAAAAACTCGTCCTTGTATAGCAATTATTTAATTGTTGTACGTGGACGAGTTTTTTTATTAATAATTTAAAAATAAAAATATGGAAGAACAAAAACAAACAAATACAGAAGAAAGACAAAAGTCGCAAACAGCACTTCGCGAAGAAGCTGTTTTGAAATTTTGGAAAGAAAAAGAAATTTTTGAAAAGACATTAGAAAAAATTTCACCAGAAGGGGAGTTTGTTTTTTATGAGGGTCCACCTACAGCTAATGGTAAGCCCGGTATCCACCATTTAGAAGCTCGTGCTTTCAAAGATGTTATTCCACGTTACAAAACTATGCGCGGATATTATGTTCGCCGAAAAGCTGGTTGGGACACTCATGGTCTTCCTGTTGAGTTGGAAGTTGAAAAAGAACTTGGCCTAAAATCAAAAAAAGAAATTGAAGAATTCGGCGTGGCTGAATTTAATAAACGCTGTAAAAAAAGTGTTTGGAAATATTTAGATTTATGGAATGTATTTACTGAACGTATTGGTTTTTGGGTAGATCAAAAAAATCCATATATAACTTATGACAAAAAATACATGGAATCTATCTGGAATGTGATGAAGACTATCGACGACAGAGATTTATTATACAAAGATTATAAAGTTGTTCCTTGGTGTCCACGTTGTGGTACAGGACTTTCTTCTCACGAACTTGCACAAGGATATAAAGACGTAAAAGATTTATCTGTGTATGCGAAATTTAAAGTTGTCGGACAAACAGACACATATATTCTAGCTTGGACTACAACTCCATGGACATTGCCAGGTAATGTCGCACTTGCAGTCGGTAAGGATATTGAATATGTAAAAGTAAAACAAGGTCAAGATATTTTAATCTTAGCAAAAGCAAGACTGGCTGTTTTGGAAGGTGATCCAGAAGTGGTGGCTGAAATGAAAGGTGAAGATTTGCTTGGTTTAGAATATGAACCACTTTATCCATTTTTGAAAAATAATATTTCTGGAACTGAAAAAGAAAAATTAGATAAAGCTTTCAAAGTTTATAGTGCAGACTTTGTTACTACAGAAGACGGTACTGGTGTTGTACATACTGCTGTGATGTATGGACAAGATGACTTCGTATTGGGAACAGAGATAGGTTTACCGAAATATCACTTGGTTGGACTTGATGGAAAGTTTTTGGCTGGTACAGATTTCTTAGAAGGAAGATTTGTTCGCGATGAGGAAGTTGCAGTTGATGTTATAAAAGACTTAGCACACCGTGGACTTTTGTTTAAAAAAGAAAGATACGAGCACACATATCCTCATTGTTGGCGTTGCAAAACTCCACTTATTTATTATGCTCGTGATTCTTGGTATGTAAGAATGTCATCATTACGTGCTGATTTGATGAGAGAGAATGAATTAATAAATTGGGAACCAGAACATATCAAAGAAGGACGTTTCGGTGAATGGTTGCGAGAAGTGAAAGATTGGGCAATCTCACGTGAACGTTACTGGGGGACACCATTACCTATTTGGGTATGTAAAGATTGTAAAGAAAAGCATGTTGTCGGAAGTGTGGATGACATGAAAGAAAATGTAAAAAAATCTGGTAATAAATATTTCATCATGAGACATGGTGGAGCAGAAAGTAATCTAACCGGAAAGATTTGCTCAAGAGTTGAAGACCCTGATCATCTAACAGAAGAGGGGAAGAAGCAAGTACTACATTCAGCAGGAAAAATAAAAGATAAGAATATTGATTTGATATTCTCTTCTGATTTTTTTAGAACAAAAGAAACCGCAGAAATTGTTAAAAATGAAATTGGTTTGTCAGATGGTAAATTGATTTTAGATAAACGACTTCGAGAATTATGTGCTGGTGTTTATGATGGAAAAAATTGGAATGATTACCCTCATTTCTTAAAGGCGGCGCCTGAAGGCTCTGAATCATTTTCCGATGTGAAAAAAAGAGCAGCTGAATTTATTTATGAAATTGAAAGTAAATATCAGAATAAAAATATATTGATCGTCACACATGATTCTCCAGCAAAGTTGTTGTTCTACACAGCGCTTGGTTTGAATATGGATGATATTACAAAAATCGGTGCTAGTTATGATCATTTTAAAAATGCTGAATTTAGAGAATTAGACTTTGTGCCTATTTCACATAATGATGATTTTGAACTTGATTTACATAAACCATATGTAGATGATGTTGTACTTATGTGTGCCTGTGGTGGTGAAATGGAAAGAGTAAAAGAAGTTATGGATGTTTGGTTTGATTCAGGTACAATGCCTTTTTCACAAGACCATTATCCATTTGAATCTGAAAAGCGATCTGATTTTTTTGAATTACTAAGTTCTGATTTAAGTAAAACAAAACTTCTTTATCCAGCTGACTTTATTGCTGAAGCTACTGATCAAACTCGTGGTTGGTTCTATACATTGCTTGCAGTTGGGGTTTTGATGGGTAAGGGAACACCATATAAGAATGTTATTTGTCTTGGACACATTTTAGATGATGAAGGTAAAAAAATGTCTAAATCGCTTGGTAATATTATTGATCCATGGATTATGATAGATAAATATGGAGTAGACACACTTAGACTTTGGATGTATGCAGTAAATCAGCCCGGTGAATCAAAAAACTTTGATGAAAAAACAGTGCTCGAACTTCATCGACAAGTTTTTGGCTTGCTTTACAATGTTCTTGCTTTTTATGAATTGTATCGCAACCCATTATTAGAATTGAAAGATTACAGAGATTCTGAAAATATTTTAGATCAATGGATTATCGCTAAGTTTGATGAATTAAATTATCTTTGTGTTGAAAATATGGATAATTATCGAGTGCTTGAACCAACTCGTGCGATACGAGACTTTATAGGTGACCTTTCGACTTGGTACTTGCGTCGTTCACGAGACAGAATAAAAGATGAAGACAAAGAAGCAAAAGCAACTTTATATTTTGTTTTGAAAAATTTAGCAAAAATAATGGCACCATTTGCTCCATTCACAGCTGAAGATGTTTGGCTTAGATTAAAAAATATTGAGGATGTAGAAAGTGTGCATTTAGCAGATTGGCCTAAAAAGGAAAAAGCAGATAAAGATATAATCGAAGATATGGAAAAGGTTCGTAAAATCGTTTCACTTGGACTTGAGGCAAGACAAAAAGCTGGAATAAAAGTTCGACAGCCACTTTCAAAAATTGAAATAAAAGATTTTAATCTAGATGAGAGATATTTCTCTTTGATAAAAGATGAATTGAATGTAAAAGAGTTAGTTGAAAATAAAGAAATAGAAACTGAAGTTAAATGAGATACAGAAATAAATTCAGAATTAAAATTAGAAGGGGATTATAGAGAGCTTGTACGTGGAATTCAAGATATGCGTAAAAAGGCAGGATTAACTCCAAGTGATGTTATTGCAATTACTATCGAAACAGACGAAGCTGGTAAAAATCTAATACAAAAATTTGAAGATGATATGAAGAAAACTATCATGGCTGGAAAGATAGAGTTGGAAAACAATGACGGTATAGAAATAAAAGTTGATAATCTATCATTCAAAATATCTATACAAAAATAACTTTTTGCCTGTCCCGTTGAAATTTACTAATTTTTATTCGGGATGGTAAAATAGAGGTATGAAAACCATATTAGTTGATGCAGTGTATTGTTTCATAATAAAGCAAGATGAAAATTTTGTGGTATTTCAAGATATGTATAGATTACTTGAAGCTTATCCAAATAACAAAATTGTCCTAACGGGTGCAAATGATGAGCAGAAAATTAAATTTGGGTTGGACAATATTCCATATAAATTTTTTACATTAAAACATAATCCAGAAAAGACAGATCCAAAATATTATGAAATTTTACTAGAAAATTTTAATCTTAAAAAAGATGATGTTATTTATTTTGAGCATGACATAAATGCAGTAAAGAGTGCTCAGTCTGTTGGAATAAATACTTATCATTATGATGACAGTAAAAGAGATTTAGAAAGTTTAAAAAACTTTTTGGATGAAAATTTAAAATAGAATGCATCATATTTATCACACTGAAGGTATTATATTGAAAAGCAATGATTACGGTGAAGCCGGGAAATATTATTGTATTTTTACTCGTGACCTTGGTTTGATTTATGCTTCAGCTCAAGGTGTGCGAAAGATGTCTTCGAAACTTCGTTTTGTTTTGCAAGATTTTTCATATATTAAACTAGATTTAGTTCGAGGAAAAGATTTTTGGCGGTTAACCAGTGCTTCAAAGACAAGTAAACTAGATAATGTTGCAAAGAATACTGAAACATTAAAAATTTTTGCAAATATTGGAAGACTTTTACAAAGGTTATTGGCAGGGGAAGAAGCCAACTCCGAATTATTCAATGATGTCTTACAAGGTTTATTTATTTTAGAAAAATCAAAAACAAAAGAGGAATTACAAAATATCGAAGTTGTTATAGTTCTTCGTATTTTAAATAACTTAGGTTATATAGGTAATGATGAGATTTTGCAAGATGTCATCAGATCTCCATTTGAAGAAGAATTAATTTTTGAAATTAGTAAAAGCCGCACTAAGATTTTGTCTTTGATAAACAAAGCACTTGGGGAAACACACCTCTAGTTTGTGTTATAATATACAAATGCAGGAAGAAAGGGAAAAGTTAAATAGAATAGAAGAAATGAAAACTAAGCTTTTTAGTAAGAACTACGAAGTTAAGATAGAGCACCACGACCCTTTTATTTATAAGGATAATAAAGATGTACCAGATTCTTGGGATAGTGAATATGCTGATGAATCTGATAAAAATCAAAAAAATACTATGAAAAAAACAATGCCTAAGAAATTTTTTATTTTTTCAATATTATTTTTTATTTTAGCAATGGGTTATGCTGCTTATATGTTTTTTGCTGGTGGAAATATTGTTTCAAATGACAATATTGATATAGCAGTGCTTGGTAATACTTTTACAGCTGGTGGGGAAGAACTTCCAATTCAAATTGAAATTACAAATAAAAATAATTCATTACTTGAACTCGCTGATTTAGTTGTTGAATATCCTAAGGGCTCATCTGGTGATGTGACTGGTGACGTAGAGAGACTTCGTGATTCATTAGGTACGATTCCAGCTGGTGCCGTAAAAAGTGACACTATGAAAGTTATTCTTTTTGGTGAGCAAGGAAGCACAAGGCAAATAAAAGTTTCATTGGAATATAGAGTTGAAGGTTCAAATGCAATCTTTGTAAAAGATAAAACTTTTGATGTTACGATTAGTTCTGCTCCTATCGATCTTGCTGTCGATGCACCTGCAGAAGTTAGTCCAAATCAACAAATTAATTTAGATGTTAAAGCTACTGTGAATGCTACAAAAGCAGCTTCTAAAATTTTAGTACGAATTGATTATCCTGTAGGTTTTCAATTTACTTCTGCAAAACCTATGCCTTCTATTGGAAATAATATTTGGAATTTAGGGGATCTTTCTCCTGGATCGATAAGCGATATTGCTGTCACCGGTAAAATGATTGATGTCTCAGATGGAGAAGAAAAAACCTTCAATGTCTACAGTGGTACTCAGTCTGATTCTGATAGTACTGTTATTGGTGTAGTTTTTAATTCATTGGGAAAAACAGTCTTAGTCAAAAAGCCATTTATCGAAGCAGATTTGATAATTAATGGAGTGAATCAAAATACTTATGCTACAGATGCGACGACTCCAATACAAGGACAAATAAGATGGGCAAATAATTTAGATACAAAAGTAACTGATTTTAGAATAGTTGCAAAACTTTCTGGAAATGCTCTCAATAGAAATACGATTTCATCTACAGATGGTTTTTATGATTCATCAAAAGACTCAATAATTTGGGATAAAAATTCAGTTCAAGATTTTAATGAAGTTAATCCTGGTGATTCAGGAATTGTTTCTTTCTCTGTCACTCCAACTTCATTGTTCTCTGACTCAGGTGGAATGCTCGTTGATCCTACTGTTAATGTAGAACTTACTGTGAACGGAACACAAGCTATAGACAATAGTGTTTTGACAAATACAGATTCAAGAATAATAAAAATTATTTCTGATGTAGGCCTTTCGTCAAAAGCTTTGTATTATTCAGGTGCATTTACAAACACAGGACCAATTCCTCCAAAAGTTGAAAAAGAAACTACTTATACAATAAATTGGTCACTTTCAAATACTTCGAATAGTATTTCAAAAGCACAAGTGCGTTCTAGTCTTCCTCAGTGGGCAAGGTTTGTCGGAGTTATCTCTCCAGCTACTGAAGATTTGAAATTTGATCCAAACACAAAGCAAATAATATGGAATGTGGGAAGTATAGCAAAAGGTACAGGAATAACAGGAGCAGACAATCAGGTTTCTTTCCAGATTGCTATCACACCATCACTTTCTCAAGTAGGCTCAGCTCCAATTATTTTGAATGATACAGTTTTGACGGGGCATGATGATTTTGCTAATGTTGATGTACAAGTAAATAAATCATCACTAAATACAAGACTTTCAAGTGATGCTGATTTTCCTGGTGGGGGAGATAGAGTAGTAAATTAAAAGTTGCCCTACTCCCGGTTTAGGGCTAGCCCTAAACCGGGAGTAGGGCTAAATAATAAAAATATGAAAGAAAATAACAATGAATTAATGGAAAAGATAGTGTCACTTTGTAAAAGACGAGGGTTTATTTTCCCTGGCTCTGAGATCTATGGTGGACTTGCTGGTACATATGATTGGGCACATTTTGGTTTGGCATTAAAAAATAATGTTAAACAATCATGGTGGAAAAAGTTTGTTGATTCACGTCGTGACATGTATGGTATCGATGCTGCTATTTTGATGCGACAAGAAGTTTGGCAAAAAGCCGGTCATGTAGAAAATTTTGCAGATCCAATGGTGGAGTGTGAAAAATGTAAAACTCGTTTCCGTACAGACCAGATTGAAGATAAAGAAAAATGTGAAAAGTGTGGTGGTAAATTAATTGAAGCTCAAAAATTTAATATGATGTTCCAGACAAAAGTCGGAGCATCAGAAGATTCTTCGGCTGTATCATACCTGCGACCAGAAACAGCTCAAGGAATCTTTGTGAATTTTAAAAATACAGTAGATGCTTTTCATCCAAAACTTCCTTTTGGTATTGCGCAGATTGGTAAGGCTTTTCGTAATGAAATAACTCCACGTGATTTTATTTTCCGAGTTCGAGAATTCGAGCAAATGGAAATAGAATATTTTGTCAGGAAAGATGATTGGGAAAAGTATTTTGAGTATTGGAAAGGGGAGATGCTGGATTGGATGGAAGAAGTAGGTATTGATATGAATATAGTGCATGAGATAGAAATACCAGATGGTGATCGTGCTCATTATTCTTCTCGTACAGTTGATTTTGAATTCGAATATCCATTCGGACAAAAAGAACTTTTCGGTCTAGCGTATCGAACTGATTTTGATTTGAATAATCATAAGCTTGATTATATTGATGAAGACCCTTCGGCAAGCTCAGGACAAGGGAAAATGATTCCGCATGTTATCGAACCAACTTTTGGTGTTGACCGTGCTGTTCTTGCAATTATGCTTTCTTCTTATACAGAAGACGAGAAAGACGGAGAAGTAAGATCGTATTTAAAGTTTAAACCATCGATGGCGCCAGTTATTTGTGCAGTTTCGCCACTTTTGAAAAATAAACCAGAGCTTGTAGAATATGCAAATACTAAAGTATTTGCTCCACTGAAAGCAGAGTTTGGTAGAGTCGCTTGGGATGACAATGGCAATATCGGTAAGCGTTACCGAAGACAAGATGAGATAGGTACGCCGTTTTGTATTGTCGTAGATTTTGATACTTTGACTGATGATGCAGTCACAGTTCGTGACCGTGACACAGGTAATCAAGAGAGAGTAAAAGTTTCAGAACTAAAAAAATATATTCAAGATAAAATAAACTAATGCAAAAAGGAATCGATTATCCAGCAATAACTGTTTCATGTATTTGCCATGATGGAAATGGTAATTATTTGATGAATAAAAGAAGTACTAATTGTCGTGATGAGCATGGTAATTGGGATTTTGGTGGTGGTGGACTTGAGCTTGGAGAAACTGTTGAAGATTGCTTGAAAAAGGAAATCAAAGAAGAATTTGGGGTTGAGCCAATAAAATATGAATTTTTAGGATATATAGATATTTTTAGGAAAATGAATGAGAAAAATACTCATTGGGTTTCTTTTGAATTTTTAGTTTTAGTTGATCGGTCAAAAGTAATAAATGGTGAGCCACACAAATTCGACGAAATAGGTTGGTTTAAATTAGACAATCTTCCTAAACCTTTACATTCAGTAGCTCCGATTATTTTAGAAAGATTTAAAGATAAATTAATTTAATGCGATTTTATTTACGATCAAAAATTCACAAAGCTACAGTTACTGAAGCAAATTTGAATTATGTGGGTAGTATCACTATTGATAAAAAACTTATTGAGAAAGCTGGCTTTCATGTTGGTGAAAAAGTTTTAGTTGTCAGTAATACTTCTGGTGCACGACTTGAAACTTACATAATAGAAGGGGAGATAAATTCTGGAGTCATTTGTATGAATGGCGCGGCAGCACATTTAATAAAAAAGGGAGAAGAAATCATTATTATGGGTTTTGAATTATCCAATGATGATATTATTCCAGTCGCCATATTGGTGGATAAAAATAATAAATTTGTAGAATTTTTAGGAACTGAATCTCACGGAGAAATATTCTAATATTACCGTGAAGTATGGTAGTATTATTTTATGCAAAAACCAATAAAAAAGATTTTAAATAATGGACTTAGGGTTGTGACTATTCCTATGAAAGACAATCCTACGGCGACTGTGCTTATTTTAGTAGAAACAGGTTCTAAATATGAGGAGAAAAAGTTAAATGGTATTTCTCATTTTTTAGAGCATATGTATTTTAAGGGTACAACAAAAAGACCTAAAGCAATCGATATATCACGAGAACTTGATTCTATCGGCTCTCAATACAATGCTTTTACATCACAAGAATATACTGGGTACTATGCGAAATCTGATGCAAAACATTTTAAACAAATCTTTGATGTAATTTCTGATATTTATTTAAATTCAACTTTTCCAGAAGCAGAAATTGAAAAAGAAAAAGGTGTTATTGTCGAAGAGATAAATATGTATGAAGATCTACCAATGCGTCATGTACAAGATATGATGATGGAACTTCTATATGGGGACCAACCAGCTGGTTGGAATATTGCCGGAGAAAAGAAAAATGTACAAGCTATGAAGCGTGATGATTTTGTTAAATATAAAGGTATGCATTATTTACCAGAATCAACTGTAATAGTAGTTTCAGGTAATGTAACTGAGAAAATGGTTTTAGCTGAAGTGAATAAAATTTTTGGAAATATAGCAAATGGTAAAAAGGTAAATAAAATAAAAACGATAGATAAACAAGAGAAACCAAATATTTTAATTAAATTTAAGGAAACAGACCAGACACATTTTGTTTTAGGAATGCGTACTTATGATTTGTTTAATAAAAAGAATTCGGTATTGTCATTATTGAGTGGAGTGTTGGGTGGGGGAATGAGTTCCAGACTTTTCCAAAAATTACGCGAAGAGATGGGAGTCGGATATTATGTAAGAGCATACAATGACGCATATACTGATCATGGATTTTTTCAGATTTCAGCCGGTGTAGATAACAAAAGAATTGATGAAGTTATCAAAGCTTGTTTAGATGAATGTAAAAATCTAAAAGAAAATTTAGTGAGTGACGAAGAATTAAATAAAGTAAAAGAATATTTAATGGGCAATATGAAACTTTCTCTTGAAGCTAGTGATGATATTGCAAATTTTTATGGTGGTCAAGAATTACTAAAGAAAGAAATGAAAAGTGCTGAAGAAAAAGCTGAAGAAATACGAAAAGTTACAGCTAAGCAAATAAGAGACTTAGCAAATAATATTTTTGTAAATGAAAAATTAAATTTGGCTCTAATTGGTCCATTTAAAGACAAAAAACAATTCTCTAAGATATTGAAATTCTAGGTTTAGTTTCATAGGTTTGTGTGGTTCCCGTAGTAGATTTTACTAAAGTAATTTTATAAAATTACGCACTTGTGCATTAGTAAAATTCACTACGGGATGGTAATATATTTATATGTTTGGAAAAAGTGATACAAAATATATTTCCATTTCGACAGGGACGATGCTTCGTTTTATGCTTGTTTTGATTGGTATTTATTTGCTTTGGTTCCTTCGGGATCTGATGCTTGTTATTATCACTTCCATAGTCATATCTTCATTTGTCGAAGCATCTATTCCACGTTTTAAAAAATTAGGCATCGGTAGAGTCTTTGGTGTGGTTATCGTATACATAACTGGCATTCTTGTTATTGCGGGTATGTTTTATTTATTTGCACCATTACTAATAACAGAAGTTTATAATTTCTCCTCATTTTTATCTTCGTATATTCCAAATAATCCATTTATAACTTATTTCCAAAATGATGCATTTTCTGGTGCGAAGGATATTGTCTCTGGTCTTTCACAAAATCTTTCAATGGCGACATTATTTGCTACATCAAAAGCATTTATTTCAAATTTGTCTGGTGGATTTTTCCAAACTATATCTGTAGCTTTCGGTAGTATATTTAATTTCGGACTTATCATAATGTTGTCTTTTTATTTATCTGTTCAAGAAAAAGGAGTAGAGAATTTTTTACGAATTGTTGTTCCTCTTAAAGAAGAAGAATATGTTATAGATTTATGGCAACGTTCACGTAGAAAGATTGCTCTTTGGTTAAAGGGCCAACTTCTTTTGGGTGTGCTTATAACTATTCTTACATATTTAGTTTTATCATTACTTGGCAATCAATATTCATTACTATTGGCTATTATTGCAGGGGTTATGGAACTTGTTCCTTATGGTATTCTGATTGCTCTTGTCCCTGCTATTTCTTTTACATATCTTTCTGCTGGATTATCTAGTGCATTAGTTGTAGCTGGAGCATATATCATAATTCATCAATTTGAAATATTCCTATTTTCACCTTTAGTTATTCGAAAGGTTGTTGGGCTTTCACCTATAGTAGTGATATTAGCGGCTGTTATCGGTTTTGAACTAGCTAGTGTTTGGGGTCTTGTGCTTGCTATTCCTGTTGCAGTATTTTTAATGGAATTAATTAGTGATGTTGAAAAACATAAAGCTATATTTAGAACAAATGATGGAAAATAAAAATTTTTACATAACTACTACATTGCCTTACGTGAATGCACCATTACATATGGGGCATGCTCTTGAATTTGTGCGAGCTGATAGTATTGCTCGTTATAAAAAATTGATCGGTAATGATGTGTATTTCAACACTGGAACAGATGAGCATGGATTAAAGATCTATGAACGTGCTCAAAGTCAAAATATCACGGCTCAAGAATTTGTAGACAAAGGTTTTGAAACTTTTAAAGAACAATTGAAGATGTTCGGTGTTAGTGATGATATTCATTTTATTCGTACTACAGACAAGAATCACGAAAGTGCTGCACAAGAATTTTGGAAAAGGGTAAATGATAATGGATACATATATAAGAAAAATTACGAGACGAAGTATTGCGTCGGTTGTGAAAGTGAAAAAACTGAATCTGAATTAGAAAATGGAGAATGTCCACTTCACCCTGGAGTAGCACTTAAAATAATCAATGAAGAAAATTACTTTTTTAAGTACTCAGCTTTTTGTGATAAGCTTTTGGAATTTTACGAAAAGAATCCAAATTTTGTTATACCTGAATTTCGTTTTAATGAAATAAAAAGTTTTGTTAAAAATGGTTTGCAAGATTTTTCAATTTCTCGTCTAAAAGAAAAAATGCCTTGGGGTATACCTGTGCCAGGGGATGACACACAAGTGATGTATGTTTGGTTTGATGCGCTTGTGAATTATATTTCTACACTTGGTTGGCCCTTCGACAATGCTCAGGGTGAACCTAAGGAAAATTTATTTGAAAAATATTGGATAAATGGTAACCCTACACAATATTGCGGTAAAGATAACCTTCGTTTTCAGTCTGCAATGTGGCAAGCGATGCTTATGGCAGCTGATTTACCAAATTCACATCAGATAATTATAAATGGATTTATTACTGGCGAAGGTGGCATAAGAATGTCGAAGTCACTCGGTAATGGAGTTGACCCAAAAGATATTGTGAGTGAGTATGGTACAGATGCATTGCGATATTTTTTACTTCGGGAAGTTTCAAGCTTTGAAGACAGTCCATTTACATTGGAAAGATTCAAAGATTCATATAATTCTGGGCTAGCAAATGGTTTAGGTAATTTGGTGAGTCGGGTTATGAGAATGGCTACAACAAATGGTATTATTTATGACGAAAAAAAATTTATTGTAGATAAATATGGTCTATCTGTGGGAGATAAGATTATTATTGATTACAGAGAAAATATAGAAAAATTTAACATAGCTAATGCAGTAGCAGATATTTGGTTAATGATTCAAGAATGCGATAAATTGATTCAATCAAACGAACCATTTAAAAAAATAAAAAATGAAGAAACAAAGGAAGAAGCAATTAATACAATACAATTTTTACTTCATGATATAAAACAAATTGGAACATTACTTCAACCAATTATGCCAGATACATCAAAAATTATACTTGAATTGGTAATTGAAAATAAAATGCCAGAAAAGCCTTTGTTTTTAAGAAAAGAATAAAATATGATATTGGAAACTAAAAGATTGATTTTAAGAAAACCAAAAAGAAGTGACTGGAAAGACCTTGTGGAAGGTATTGGTGATTATGATGTGGCAGAAATGTTGTTGAAAGTCCCATATCCTTATGTAAAAAAAGATGCAATAGACTATTTAAAAAAACAGGAAAAAAGATGGAAGGCTAAAAAGAAAGATGACTATACTTTTGTGATTGAACTAAAATCTGAGAAAAAAGTTATCGGTTCAATTGGTATTCATCGAATAGACTTCTTTTCAGGAATAGGAACAACGGGATCTTGGATTAATAAAAAATATTGGCGTAATGGATATATGACTGAAGCTAAAATCATTATTAATGATTTTGCTTTTAGTGAATTGAAATTAAGAAGATTAAATTCAGATGTGTATAAAAGCAATAAAGCATCAAATGCTACTCAATTAAAGATGGGTTACAAATTTGAAGGTATGAAAAGAAAAGCTGTTAAAAGTATGGCTTCAAATAAAATTCATTATGAAAATATTTATGGCTTATTAAAAGAAGATTGGATAAAAGCTAAAAAGAAATTTAAATAATATGCCGAAATATTTTGACACACATACACATGTAAACTTTAGAGCCTTTGATGAAGACAGAGAGGCTGTGATAGCACGTGCACTCGACAATGACACTTGGATGATAAATGTCGGTACTCAGATAGACACATCACGTAGTGCTGTAGAGCTCGCACATAAGTATGCTGAGGGTGTGTATGCAGTTATAGGTCTTCACCCGATTCATACAGAAAAATCGCACCATGATGAGCAGGAGCTTGGTGAGGGTGGTAAGGAATTCACATCTCGTGGAGAAATTTTTGATAAAGATATTTACCGAGAACTTTTGAAAGATGATAAGGTGGTAGCCATAGGCGAATGTGGCCTTGATTATTATCATATGGATGAAGAATCAATCGAAAAGCAAAAGAAAACATTTATCGAGCAAATTGAGCTTGCGAATGAAATAGGTAAGCCTTTGATGATCCACACACGGAATTCTTCTACGGATAAAACTCACAATGTGTATTTTGATGTATGGGAAATATTGAAAAAATTTCCAAACGTGAAAGGAGTTTTTCATTTCTTTGCCGGTAGTGTGGAAGATATGAAAAGATTAGTGGATATTGGTTATTATATTTCTTTTGCTGGACCGATTACTTATAAGCCTAAAATAGAAATTTGTGATTACATAGCAGTCATAAAAGAAACTCCATCAGATAGAATTCTCACAGATACTGATGCACCGTATGTGGCTCCTGTGCCATATCGTGGAAAACGTAATGAACCTGTGTATGTAAAAGAAATTGTGAAAAAGATTGCAGAGATAAAAAATATCCCAGAGGAAGAAATGGCAAAAATAATAGTAGAAAATACTAAAAGAATTTTTAAAATATAAAAAAATAAAATAAAAACTTTCAGTTGGACTAAATTTGTGGTCTAGTTGTGTTTTTTTTGATTTAAGAAAGCTTATATGTTATTTTTAAATAATACTTTTACTTAAAAATAAGAATGGATAAAAATAAATTTAACAAAATTGAAAAAAGACAACTAACAGAGCAATTAAATGATGCGAACCTACGCTTAAAAAATATAATAGAGAGCACTGATGTCGGGACATGGGAATGGAACATCAAAACCGGAGAAATGGTTTTCAGTGATAAGTGGGCAGAAATTTTAGGGTATCCTATTTCTGACATAGGACCAAATAATATACAAACATTGGAAAAAATATCTCATCCAGATGACTTCGCTAAAGCATCTGCACTTATAAAGCAACACATTGCAGGTGAGTTGCCTTACTACAAGCATGAAAATAGAGTTAAACATAAACATGGTCATTGGGTTTGGGTATGTGAAAGAGGTTGTGTAGCCAGTTTTGATGAAGATGGAAATCCATTGACTATGTTTGGTACGCATACAGACATAACAAAGAGAAAACAAATAGAACAGGCACTCGAAAACTATATAAACACTTTAAACCATGATTTACGAAGTCCTTTAGCTATCATCATCGGCTATTCGAGTTTTCTGCTAGATGAAAGTTTGTCACCAGAAGAGATAAAAAAGTTTGCGATGATCATAAATAGTACTGGAAAGAAAATGCTAAAGATGATGGAAAGTTATTTACTCTTAGCAAAGATTGAAAAGGGGCAAGATATCTTGGGAAAGAAACCAAAAACAGTAGTAGAAGTAATGGAAGGAGTAAAAAGAATTTTCTCAGATATTAAAGGTAGTAAAAAAATAAATGTTCACTTGAAAGATTTGGAGAATAAGCCCGTTGATTCTGGTTTGATGAAAAAAACTATTTTAATAGATGAAATTCTTTTTGATTCATTAGTTGATAATTTACTTCGTAATGCAGTCGATGCGTCTGCTGAAAGTGATGGAGAAGTTTCTGTAAATATCTTTCAAGATAATGATTTTCTTCGTTTGAGTTTTTTTAATAAAGGAGAAATTTCAAAAGAAATACAAAAAAGATTGTTTAAAAAATTCATAAGTAATAAAAAAAATGGAACAGGTATAGGGCTGTATAGTGTGAAGCTGATAGCTCGTGCTCACGGGGGAGACATACAATATCAATCAGTTCCAGGAGGAACAAGATTTATAGTAAAAGTTCCTTTTGACTAAATATGTTATAATTAAAAAATTATGAATTGGTTTCTTATAGCATTAGTTGCTCCATTCGTATGGGGAATAGTGAACATCGGTGACCACTATTTGATTTCAAAATATTCAGATACGACCAAAGAGCGTAGTTCAGGTGGACTTGTTCTTTTTCCTAGTATGATTGCAGTTTTTGTTGTGTTTTTTATAATGATTTTTAATAATGGAATTTTTAATATTTCATTAAATGACAAGATTCTGCTTATGCTTTCAGGTGCTCTGACTATCATTTGGATGGTTTTATATTTATATGCACTTGAGATAGAAGATACTTCGGCTATTGTTCCCTGGTTCTTAACTGTGCCTGTTTTCGGTTTTGTTCTAGGTTATTTCTTTTTGGGAGAAACTTTAAATATAAAACAATTGATTGGATCTATTGTGGTCCTTATCGGCGTCGCTTTAGTTTCATTTAATTTTTTTGATAAAGAAAAAAAGACCAAAAGAAAACCAGTTTTTTATATGCTGATTGCATGTTTTATTCTCGCTGTGTCTGGAGTTATTTTTAAATTTGTAACAGTTGAAGGTAATTTTTGGGTATCTTCTTTTTGGGAATATTTTGGTTTAGGATCTACTGGTTTTTTGATTTTTCTTTTTATTCCAAAATTTAGAAAAGAATTTATGCATATGAATAGGACAGGGGGCAGAAAGATTTTTTTCGTCAATATTGTTACTGAATTTTTAACAATAATGGCAAACCTTGTAACAAATTTTGCATTGTTGCTTGCTCCTGTAGCAATGGTTTATCTTGTAGGTAGTTTCCAGCCAGCTATTGTTCTGTTTTTGACCATAATAGGAACTAAATTCCTGCCCCATATTATAAAAGAAGATATTTCTAAGAAAACTTTAGTTCCTAAGATTATTGCAGTTGTGTTGATGACAATAGGTAGTATTATATTATTTTTATGATAGTATGTAATCCAATGACTCAAATAGTCGATTATAATGAAATAATGTCTGACCGAAACAAATTTAATGATTTTGTTTATACTCCGTTATCAGAAGCACTTAAAATTTTAGAAGAAAGACAGAAAGATACAGAATTAGTTAAAAAAGTTGAGGATTTATTGAATGGAGATATTCCAGAATTTTTCAAAAAAAATAATAAATGTGGTGTGCACTTTAGACAGATTGCTACTCCAAACAATGAAGCTAAGAAGTTTTTAAAAATTGCAAAAGATTTTGATATGTTGCCAGTTTTTATGGAGTATCACAGTGATAAATTCTCTTCAAATAATCCATTTAAACGTTCTCTTGGTCAGTTGAATATGGAAGGTCCACTAAATAAAATAAATGAGTATAGATTTGAAAAGATTAGTATTATGGACTTCAATAAACATAATGGTAAATCTTTAAAAGAAGTTGTGACTCATTGGAACGAGCCCTTAATTGATTTTCATAAGGGGCTTTTTGTTGTGTCTGGATTAGATGATAAAGATTGTCATTTTTTTGATACATCAGAATGGATAAAGAATCATGGTGGTAAACCCGAGCTTTATTATAAAAATTTTTTACTATTTTTTACTTGCCATGGAATTTTGTTTGAAAATTTTTTAAATTCAAAAAATGGAGAAGGGGACTTTACAAAAGATGTTATCTTGCCGGCTATAGAAGAAATTATGAAATTAACTGGGGTTAAGCCTTTGATTGTCCCTACTGACCCACTTGATATGGAAAGTGATAATTATTGGACACTATATCATCCTGATACTAAAATTTTGATAAATAAAAAATTAAATAAAGAGGATAAGTTTGAGAAATAAATTATATATTAGTATAATATAAGAATAAACATGAAATTAAATAATACAAATTTTAGGCATTCTTTACTGACTATTTTTTTGTTTCTTTCATTGTCGGTGATTGTATTTTTTTGTTTTTACCACTTTTTTATAAAGAATACTTTTGAAGTAACAAAACAGGTTCCTTGTGATCCTGCTGTTGATTCATGCTTTGTTTCAGATTGTGACACGAATGATTCAACTTGTGATACAACTACGACATATAAAAAAATTAAAGCTCCTTCAAAATACGCAGGTTCAAATTATGAAAACTTTACTTGTGAGGCAGGAAATCCTAATTGTGAAATAATTACTTGCAATGATTCTACTGTAGAGGATGGAGAAAAATGTTTTAAATAATATTATGGACATATACACTCCAATCGAAGAAGCAGGGGAGATAATCAGAAAACGCTGGGAAGACAAAGACTTACGTAAAAGGGTTGAAGAAAAATTAAATGGTGATATACCTGAAATATTAAAAGATGGACCACATGGGCTTATTTGGCGATGTATTTGTACTCCTGATGGAGAGTTTCAAAGGTTTCTGGATTTGTGTGAAATAGCAAAATTAAAACCAGTTGGTTTCGAAAATTCACAAGATAAATTTGTGGCTGGTAATTTTACTAAATATGGGTTAACTAAGTTGTCCTTTTCAGATGGATTAGATAAAAATAACAACAATATTGTTATAAAAAAAAGTATTGTCGACTTCAATAAATTTGAAGGAAAAAAAATGTGTGATTTGGAAACTCTTTGGGGTGAAAATTTAGTTGATTTTCACCACTTCTTTTTAGAATCTATTTTCCCGGTTATGAAAGACAATGTGATTGATATGTCAGAATGGATGAAAAGAAATGGTGAGATACCCAAAAAATATTATTTTTCAATACTTTCTTTTGCAATTTGTCACACTGTTTATTTTGATGATTATGATTTAATAGAGTCAGAAGAAAGTTTTACTAATGAAATAATATTACCTACATTGAAAGAAGTAGAAAATTACTTTGGAATTAAGCCAATTATTGTTAAAATATCTAAGGTTGGAGAGCATGAAAAAGATCCTTATTGGTGGTGTTATTCTAAAGAATCAAAAATTATTATGGATAATCATATAAACGAATATACATGTTAAACTTACTTTCATCAATTTTTATAAAAGACACGTATTGCTTCACTCAATTAATAGTAAATCAGGTTTATACTCCTGTTTCTCTTATTTTATATTCACATATTCCTACTGCGCTTGTTACTATTTTTGTTGGAGTATTTTTATTTACTCGTAGTAAAAGTTTAGAGACAAAAATATTTTTCTTTTTATCAATAATATTCTTTTTATTTACTCTTGGTGATTTAGTTGAATGGTTTGTTTTTTTTGGTAGAAATACTGTTTTGTTTGCTCGTTCAATGATAGAAATACTAGATATAATGTTGTTTTTATTTTCTTTTTATTTTCTTTTTGTTTTAATAAAAAAAAGAGATGTTCGTTTTATTTATAAATCATTGTGGTTATTGCCGGCACTTTCTTTTGTTGGAGTTTTGATTTTTTTTATAAGTAAAAATACGTTAAGTTATAATTGGCAGATTTGTGAGGTTTCAGAAAATGGATTTGTTGGAACTTATGGATATTATGTTGATGTATTTTATTTATTATCCGCGATAATCTTTGCTGTTTGGTCAATAATTAAAAACAAAAACAACAGAAGAGAAATTTCTATTATCTCAGCTGGGGTGCTTTCTTTTATGATTTTGTTTTTTGTTATGGAATATGTTTTTACTGGATATCTTTTGGGTGGAGTTTTTGATTATAACTATTTCTTATATGCTTTGTTTGGTATGCCGATATTGATAGGATTTTTGGCTTACCTTATTGTTGAATACAAAACATTTAATATTAAACTTCTTGCAACCCAGGTTTTAGTTTGGGGACTTGGAGCTCTTATCGGCGCACAATTCTTCTTTGCCACTTCTACAGAAAATTATATTTTAATTGCTATTACATTTATCGTCTCAATTATTTTCGGAGATATCCTTATTAAAGCAATTAAGAAAGAAGTAAAACAGAAAGAAGAATTAGCTGCTTTGAATATCGATTTAAGTAAACTTATTCAACAAAGAGAGAGTTTGGTTCATTTGATTACTCACAAGGTTAAAGGTTCTTTCACCCATACGAAATATATTTTTGCAGGAATATTAGATGGCATGTATGGTGAGCCATCAGATGCATTAAAGAAGGTTGCAAAGTACGGTTTAGATTCTGATGACAATGGAGTTAAAACTGTTGACCTTATTTTAAATGCCTCAAATCTTCAGAAGGGTACAGTGAAATTTGACTTGAAGCCAATTAATTTTAAAGACTTAGTCACTAGTGTTGTAGATGAGAAAAAAGAAAGATTTGAAGAAAAAGGTTTGAAATTGAATGTTGATATTAAAGAAGATGAATATAAAGTAAATGGTGATGCATTTTGGTTGAGAGAAGTTGTAAATAATCTGATAGAAAATGCACTCCGATATACAAAAGAGGGAACAGTAAACGTCAGTTTAAATAAAGAACTTGCCCGCGATGATGGGAATAACAAAATGATCTTTTCTGTAAAAGACAGTGGAGTCGGTATCACTCCTGAGGATAGAAAGAATTTGTTTATGGAAGGTGGAAGAGGTAAAGATTCAGTAAAGGTGAACGTGGACAGTACTGGTTATGGATTATTTACTGTTAAATTGATCATCGAAGCCCATAGTGGAAAAGTATGGGTAGATTCAGAAGGTGAAAATAAGGGTTCAACCTTCTTTGTGGAGTTAGATTCTGTATAAAGCATATTCTAGCACTAGGGGTTTACATTTTTGATTTATTTTGTTAGTATACAATTTATGCAAGACAAGAAAAATAAAGGTGAAATGTCTATGGATTTGGAAGAAACCAACTCCACAGACCCACGAGTTTACGAAGTAGGCTATCTTTTTGTGCCTACAATTTCCGAAGAGGAATTGCCTGTAAACTATGGTGATTTAAAAGAATTAATAGCATCATTTGGTGGCAAAATCATTTCTGATGAAATGCCAAAAATGATAAACCTATCATATACGATGCTGAAAGTTGTTGCGAATGTTCGCAGTAAATTTGATACAGCGTATTTCGGTTGGGTAAAGTTTGAGATGGACCCACAGAAAGTTTTGGAATTAAAAAAGAAACTTGATCTAAGTCCAACAATAATCAGATTTTTGATTATTAAAACAGTGAAGGAAAATACAATAGCAACAAAAAGATTTGCTTTCAGAGATTCTACTCACAAGAAGCCAGTAGCTAAGAAGGAAGAAGGTGTTTCTGCTGAAAATGTAGAAGTAAATAAAGAAGAGTTAGATAAAGAAATCGACGCGATGATAGCAGTTTAATTATTAACTAATTTTTTTAAAAAAATATGTATTTAAACAAAGCAATCGTAATAGGAAACTTAACTCGCGATCCAGAATTACGCTCACTGCCTTCAGGAATAAAAGTTTGCACATTCTCTCTTGCCACAAATCGTGTTTGGAAAGATAAGAATGGAGCAAAACAAGAGTCAGCTGATTATCACAATATTGTGGTTTTCGGAAGACAAGCAGAAACAGTTGCTCAATATATGAAGAAAGGAAATTCAATGTTGGTCGAAGGAAGAATGCAAACAAGAAGTTGGGACGATAAAACAAATGGAGAGAAAAAATATCGTACTGAAATTGTTGCAGACAGAACACAGTTTGGACCAAAGGGAACAGGATCAGCTCCATCGACAGGTGGACAAGCAGGACCTGCTAAGGCTTCAAATGAAGAGATGGACCAAATAGAGTACCCAGAAGAAGATATTAACCCAGAAGATATACCATTTTAATTAACAAATATTTATGAAACAAGATTATTTTTCAGCAAACAATATAAAACATATAGACTATAAAGATACAGAAATTTTAAAGAAATTTTTGAATCCAAATGGAAAGATAGTAGGCCACAAGAGAACAGGCGTTACTTCAAAGAATCAAAGACAATTGGCTCTTGCCGTAAAGCATGCTCGATTCCTTGGGTTACTTCCATTCGTAGCTAGATAAATCCCGTAGTGAGTTTTGATGAAGCACGAAGTGCGTCTGAAAGACATCATCAAAATCTACTACCAGGATAAATTTAAAAATAAAGGCCGCCCTTCCGAAAGGAAGGGCGGCCTTTTGCTTTTTGTGCAAATAAAAAAGCCTTCCAAGATTGTGTCTTGAAAGGCTTTTGATTTTATATTTAAAAAAGTATTATTACTTTTTTATCACTTTTGTCATAGAGGTTTCATTTCCTTTGGTAACTAGGACAGTATATGTCCCAGAACTTAGGTTAGAAGTTTCTATTTCAATATTATTTTTTCCAATGTTCTTTAAAATTTCTTTTCCAGAAATATCATACAAAATAATTGTATGTGATTCTTTGTCAGAAAATTTAATGTTCAATTTATCATTGAATGGATTTGGATAAATAACATTTTCATCATCTTTAGCCACAGAAAGAATTCCTGTGGTGTTATTGTAATAAGCGTGAACTGGGTTTGAAATATTTGAACAACCAAAGCTGTTCATTACTTCAGCTTTATACCAGCCTGACATATTAGCAGTATAATATCCACTTGTAGCTCCATTTATCAAATTATTATAGTAGTACCATTTATAGGTATCACCAGTAAATTGATGACAAACAGCTAAAGCTGTATCGTTCCAGATTGTTATAGATGCATCAGGTTTTTGTATCATTTGTACATGAACAGGAATTGCATCTTTAGAACAACCGAAGCTGTTTATTACATTACCATACACCATACCGGTCCAGTTTACCTGAATAGATTGAGTAACCATTCCGCCATTATTCCAGAAATAAGTATTACCTATTCCAGAATTAAGAGTTAATGTCGTACTACTTCCTTCACAAAATACTGTATCACCAGTAATTTTTGCATTAGGCAAAGGATTAATTATTACATAAACTGTATCAGTTTCTGAACATCCGTCCATATTTGATATTGTTACAAAATATTTTCCACTTTGGTGTATCAAAAGTGTTGTTCCTGTAGTTCCATTATTCCAAATTGCTGTTGTTTGTGAAAAGTATGATGTACTACCAACCAAAAGTTGATAATCATGATTTTCATTTTCACAAATTCTTAATGTATCTACAACAGATGTTTGTGGACTTAATGGGTATCCAGTATTATTTGAGTAAATTACTGGATTCATTTTTTGTGGAGCTCCGACACTTATTGGATAATCATATCCCAATGTACAACCATGTGCGTTTACTATACTAACCAAATAATTTCCTTGGTTTGATATTGTATGGTTATGTGAAGTTGTTGTAGTCAATACAGCACCTACTCCATTTTTCCAAATAAACATATCAGAATTTGTTCCAGATATATTTATTGTAACCGGAGTGTTTCCACATCCTAGTGTAGGATTAGATGGACTTACCTGGATATTTCCTGGTTTTGCCCAAACATGTATTGTTACAATTTTATCAGCTAACCAATTACCTGAAATACTATCTAATATAGTAAGTTTTATGTAAGTAGTCGTAGCTTGATTGTAAGCTATGTCCTGATTTACATTTGCACCAGACAAATTTCCTTGTGCCCATGGCGTGTCCCATAGATATAATAAACCATTACTGATTGTAGATGTATTTATTATGTGCAGGTAACCACCTTCACATAAATCTGTTGTAGTAACTGTAAAATCAGCTACTGGTGGAACTGTTATTGTTTGACCAGCAGGTGAAGCTACCATTCCAACTGGATATGTGATGGCTGATTGCATTCCAATTCCTGTATAACTTACAAGTGTTTTTATGTTTCCATAAAAAGATGGATTTACATTTGCATAAATATCAAATATTTTTGTGACACTTGAAGATACTACAATTTGGCTCCCAGTAAAAATAACATTACTAGGACTAACATTTGCAATTACATTTCCTAAAGTTATGCCAGAATTTCCGTCTACAATGGTTAGATTGTGGATTTGATTTAGTGGATACGCATTTGGCGTAAAGTTTAAAAAACTTATTTGCAAAGATGTAACTTTAATATCTTCATTGCCACAATTGTTACTTATGGTATAAGACCCAATTTTAGTCCATGTGGTATTACTAGGTAATACTTGATCAGAATAATTCCAATTTCTTGAAAAATCTAAACCATAACATGGATTAGTAACAGTAATGATTTGTCCTGGAGTATCTGCTTGAGAAGTTCCAGAAGGACACCATGGTAAACTTAATCCAAAATGTACGGAAGTACCACTGTAATTAAAAGATGTTTGTACAGTTCCACCGACATTACCAACATTTACAAAAACATTTATTTCCTTTGTTGCTCCAGGCAGTAAAGTATCTGTGCATAAAAAAGAATTGTTCCAATTTACATTGGTTAAGATTGATCCTATCGTTTGTCCTGCACATTGTATTGACAGGTTACTAAGATAAAGACAATTAATTGTTGTACTGTTGGGTGGATTTACGATCGTCAAAAACAATTGTGATGTTACGATTGTATCGTTTGTATTATTTGTAACATGATACGAAGCGATTTGACAATTTGTTTGGTTTGGAGATACTGTTTGGTTAACAAAATTTGGATTTAAATTTATTGTTAATCCAGTGCAGGTTGTTCCTGTTGTTGTAACTTGTGCACTTACATTACTACTTGTTCCAGCCATAATAATTATGGCGAACATTACTAAGCTTAAAAATACTTTTTTCATTTTAAAAATTTAAATGTGTTTTTTTTGAAAATTGGTCTTCTCGCGAAACCCGACGTTCTCATTACACAAAAGAGTATAAAGAGCACACTAGAAAGAAGGGAACTTCCGTCCAAAGTGCTCTTTGTACCTAAAATTAAAAAAATGACATTAAAATGTCAAAAAACACTGATTTACAATAGTATATCATACTTTGGGAAAAAGTCAAGGTGTAATAGATTCGCCCCTAAACCCGGCTTAGGGGGTTCCCCTAAGCCGGGTTTAGGGATATTTTTTTGGAAAACAAAAAACCGACCAAAAGGTCGGTTTTTTAAATATTATCTAAACTCTCTCTACGTATTCACCTGTATCTGTGTTTACTCTTATCACGTCTCCTTCGTTTATGAACATTGGAGCAGTTAGTGTCGTTCCATTTTCCAATACGATAACTTTGACTCCACCTTTGGAGGTATCTCCTCGTACGGCTGGGGGAGCTTCTTTTACAAGAAATTCCATTTTGACTGGTAGGGAAACTTTTATGGTAACTTCTTCTCCGTCATTATCCCATACAAGTGCTGTGACTATGCCATTTGTTTTTAAGAATTTACCGGCTGTTCCAATGAGTGCAGCGTCCAATTTAAATCTATTTGATTTTTCTTCTGGATCACAGAACCAATATTCTCCTTTGTTTTGATACAAGAACATAACATCCTTTTTATCAATATCTGCTTCCTCTGCCTTGTCAGAAACATGGAAAGTGGCAGGGAATACTTTTCCAGAAATCAAACTTTTAAGTTTTACTTGGTTTTGAGGTTTTCTTTGCTGAGTTCTAGCGACGTGGGATTCTACCACTTCGCAAGGTTCACCACTGTATAAAATTACTTTCTTCTCTCTTATTGCACTATATTCTAATGTTGCCATAGATTTTTAATTTTAAACGATTAATAATCTTATCCTAACACCCGGTAGTAGATCTTGGCAAGTTAAATTATTAATTTAAGTACTTTGTACATTACCAAGATTCACTACCGGGTAACAGAAAAAAACATAAAATCAAACCTAACCGAAACCGGGTTTAGGGCTTTGGCCCTAAACCCGGTTTCTGGAATTATTTATTTTTACGCCTCCTCTTCAAACTTTTTACGAATTTCTTTTAGAATTTTTTCAGAAATTTTTGGATTTTCACGTAGGAATGTGCGAGTTGCATCATATCCTCGTCCAAGTTTTATTTCTTCCTTACCTTCACCGGCAGGGGTGTATGAATATGAGTT
>JBAXEA010000002.1:0-31604 GCA_037140655.1 bacterium
GGAAACACAGACCCTGGATATGTATATATTCCAGTATTAAAACTAGGTCAAATAGCTACACCACCATCTGATGCTGTAGTACATTACCATGAAGGTATTGAAACAGTATTACAAAGACAAATTGTAAAAAATACAGCCTTAGCAAAAGCATATGGATATACTGATGGAGACAACTTATCAAGTTTTGCTTGGGGATTATCTGATACATTCGCAAGAATGTTTGGTTATGTAAGTACAAGTGGAAAAGAAATCAGGGTTAGTGTCGTAGATAGAGCAGCATATGAATTAAGATTGGAAAATGGAAAAGTCACTGTTTATGAATACCTTGATTCAAAAATTGTAAATATTCAAAAAGAAACACAAGCGATGAGAGATAAATACGGATACGAGTATTATTTCAATAAATAGGCTTTAGGCACTAGGCCTTAGGCCTTAGTAAAATTCGTAAGTTAATTACAAATTAAATAAAAAATAGTCCCGAACAAAATATAAATGTTTTACACATATGTATTAAAAAGTAAAAAAAATGGTAAACTATATACAGGATATACAAGTGATTTAAAAAAACGCTTTAAAGAACACAATGATGGAAAATCTAAATACACAAAAAACAATATACCATATGATTTAATATATTATGAAGCGTGTATTAATAAAGATGATGCAATGAATAGGGAAGTGTATTTAAAAAGCGGGAGAGGAAAAAATTTCATAAACACAAGATTAAAGCGTTTTTTATTTTGTACGGGATCATCCCGTTGAAATTTTACAGAATATAAAATAACATGACACCAACATTTAAAACGAAAAAAATAATTTTAAATAAAAAGGTAAAACGTAAAATTTCGTTCGGGATAATATCAGTAGTAATGGTAGGTATTTTTCTGTTACCTATTTCTCCTTCGTTTGATTTACAAAAGGGGAGCATAGCATTAAATCTAAAAACAAACATTGCGAAGGCAGAAACTCCAGGTTGTGGAATAAACTTACAAAGCACAATAACAACAATTGCCTCAGATGGTTTTGGAATGACATTAAAAATAAAAGTCAGAGGTAAGGCAATAGACAATGATCCAAAAGATGACAAAATAGATACTACTGGAATTGTGGGTGATCTTTTTAATAGCTATAAACTGTATGCGGCCACAGTAGTAGGAATAGCACAATCTGTAATACCTGGAAACATAATGACAGCAACTTCCTGTTGGCTTACTGTTAACACTAGCACCAGCGAAGCTGGTATGTGGGCATATGTCTTAAAGGGTCCAGTATCAAAAACTACACAAGCTGGAGTATCTGACTTTTATCTTCCAAGCGACCGTTTTGATCTTTGGGTTTCCACAGACCCCACTTTACCAAAAGACGGCATACATACATTCCACATACCAATAAACAATATTGTGCTTACTGCTGAGGAACAGACTCTTAATGTTACTGTTAATAAAAATCAAGCAAACGTATCAGCACAGGGGATAAATGCTGCGATCAAAGATGCTAAAACTCTATATGCTCAATTTACTTTAAAAACATATTTAGATGTTGAACAAAACATTAATTCAGATATTCAAACTATAAATCTAAAAACAGACACAAGCACAATTGGATCAGAAACAGCACAGTCTGTAACTGACATAACAAAAAAAATTGATTTTGGTTGTGGAATCACAAGTCTTGGAGGTTGCATAGCTCAAATTTTTTATGTTTTTTGGACAGTAGCTGCACTATTTGCAAAACTAGGTGCTAAATTTTTAGACTTCTTTGTTTACTATTCTACAAACAGTTCGTCTTACACAAGCAACTTTATTTCAAAAGGCTGGGCAGGAGTACGAGATATAGCAAATATGTTTTTTATAATTGCACTTTTGTATGTAGCAATAAAAACAATTTTAGGATTAAATGTTTCAAACAATAAAAAAGTAATAGGATATGTCGTAGTCGTAGCTCTTCTTTTAAACTTTAGTCTATTCACAACTCAAGTCATAATAGACCAAACAAATGTACTAGCAAAAATATTTTATAATAATATAACTTCTGTAGATGCTAGTGGAAAAACAATATCTGCTGAATCTGGCGGTCAAAAATCCATATCTGTTGGATTGGTTTCATTGTTTGATCCACAAAATATCTTCACTCAAGAAATTTTTGATCAAGGTGTCGGCACTTTTATATTCGTAACTGCTTTGCTTATTGCCATCATGCTTTATATGGCATATATGTTCTTTGCTGTGGCAGTACTTTTCGTAGCTAGAACAATCTCACTTTGGATATCAATGATATTCTCTCCGATTGCCTTTGCGTCTTATACTGTACCTTTTAAAATTCCAGGTTTTGGACATGAAGAATGGTGGGACGATTTATTTAAAAATGCATTTCTTGCTCCTATTTTCGTATTCATGTTATACCTTGTCGTAATGTTTGCTGGCTTCTTGAAAGATATTCAGTACGCAGATGGTGACGTTTCTACGACAGCAGGACTATTCCAACACATAATGAGCGTAGTTATTCCATTTATTTTGTTATTCGTTCTATTGATGAAAGCAAAAGAACTTGCTGTTAAATATTCTGGAGAAATGGGTGCTGCTATAATGAAAGGTGCACAAATGATTGGCGGACTAGCTGTCGGTGCAGCTATGGGTGGTGTAGGAATATTAGGAAGAGCAACACTAGGCAGAGCTGGGAGCGCTATTGCAAATTCAGAAACAATAAAAAGCTGGGAAAGAAAAGGGTATATTGGAGCAAAAACTCTACGAAATATTGGAACTGCTGGCGCAAAGGGAAGTATGGATTTGCGTGGAGTTAAAATAGCTGGAAAAGATTTCGGCGGATTAACTGGTATGAAAGTAGGAAAACAAAAAGAAGGTGGCTACGATAAGATGCGAGCTGATAAGACAGCAAAGAGAATGGCAAGAGCAAAAGAATTAGAACCAGGAGAAGATTCAAAGGTAGTACAAGATCTACATAAAGCAGAAAGACAACAGAAAGCACTTGAAAATGAATATGGACATAAAACAACACAGCTTCAAGCTGAGGTAGACACAGCAAGACTAGCAATGACAGATGCAAAAGGAAAATCAGACGCAGACCCTAAGAATGAAAAGAAGAAAGAAGCATATCTAGAAGCAACTAAAGCTCTACAAAAAAAACAAGACGAACTAAGTACAATAAACAACGGAGGTTTTGATGCTGCTAATAATAAATACAGAACAACAAATGGGAATATAACTAAAAAAGAACACGATGACATTACAGCTGTAGCTACTAAAGCAGCGACAGCTGCTGCTAATACTGGAACAGTAGAAACTGCTGCTATAAATGAAGCATCCGCTAAGCAAATTGAGGCAACCAATAAAGCAGGAGAAGAAGAAACTAAGGCAATTGCAGATGCCACAAAAACAAAAGAAGAAGCAATAAGTAAAGCTCAAAATGAACTTTCTGCAGCACTAACTGCAGCTGCGGTAAGCAAAACTTCATTTGGAGACAGACATCCTAATACCATAGCAGCTCAACAAGCGGCTGCTGCTGCAAGCACAAAACTTACAAACATTGAAACCACACAAAACGCAGCAATTGCTGCTGTAACCAGAGATGCAGCGACAAAGAAAGCGCAAGCCATATCTGATGCAGCAAGTGAATACGCTGAAGCAGTTCGAGAAGCTAATGATGAAAAAACTAGAACACTAGCCGCAAACACAACAGCTAAAAACGCAAAAACTACTGCTGACGCATCTGCTAATCGTGGATATGGAGAATCTATTACTAGCATGAAGAAAGAAGTAGTTCCTCATGCTCATCATGAATATGAAAAAGCAAAGAATAAATCAAATGAAGAATTTTCTAAATTGGTGGGAAGTCGTACAAATAAAACATTAAATATGATTACAAGCTTCGGTCAACACAGCAATAATGGAGCTGATGAAGCATCACATAAAATATTTATGAATATGAAAACTGAAACAAAAGGACATTAAAAATTAAATTTATGATAGAAAAATTAAAACAAAAATCAATAGAAGAAATAGCAAAATTACCTAAAATGAAACAGGATGCGATAAATGCTGTAGATTGGGCTAGTATGACAGAAGAAATGGGAAAGAAATTTTTCCTTACTGAAAATGAATTATTGAATTTGCAAATAGTAACTATGCTAACTTTAGTTGACTTATATGATTTGAATTTTTATTCTTCATACCTTGAAGCTGATGTTGGAGTAACGACAGGGGAGGCTAAAAAAATAACAGAATATGCCTTTAGCAAAATATTCAATCCAGTGGCAAACAAAATGGAAGAAACAATAAAACAACAAATTAAAAGCAAAATTCCAAACTGGGACCAAACAGTTCGATTTATAGTTTCTGGCGGTGATTATTCAAATTTCATAGAACAATAAAATGAACGAAGAAAACGATTTATTACAACAAAAAATAAACGAGGCAAGAAAAAATTTATCAAAAGAAACGATAGATGCTATTGATGCTATCGGTTGGAAATTAGGAATAATAGGTTTAAATAAAAAATACAGCGTAGAACAATTAGACAGTCTAGAGCTTGAAACAGAATTACTGCTTTGTGGACTAATAGACACCGAGGAATATATTAAAAAAATAGAGGAAGGAATGAAGATATCAAAAACAGAAGTTGATATTGTTGTTAATCAAATGGACCAACTTGTCTTTAAAAAAATACAGAAAAGATTAATTGAAAACATAGAAGAAAATGAAAATAAATTAAAAGAATTTAATGAAAAATTAGGAAAAAGTGATCTTTTAAGTATTGCATTATCATCTGCTTCAAAGAAAAAACAGGAGCTGATTGAAGAAAAAAATAAAAAAGAAACCCTTATCAAAGAAGACAAGGAACATGAAACGATTTTTAAGTCTGCTGGAATTGAACTCATGGCAGAAGGAACCAATAAAAAAGAAAGAATAGCGCCTAATCAATTTCAAGAAGTTAAAAAACAGGAAGTAGTTTCTGAAAAAGTTCAAACAGTAGAGACTAAACAGAACGAAGCCCCGTCGCCTAAAGTTTCCAAAGAGGTGCTTGTAGATATAACAAAAGGACCAAAAGAAATAAGTGCACCTGAACCGTTTCCTGAAATAAAAAAAGGGGAGGAGGATGCTGATCAACCATTTACAATATAATTCAAATACAGCAATTAGGCATTAGGCCTTAGGCTCTAGGTAGAAAAACTAAAGCCCAGTGCCTAGTGCCTAAAGCCTAGAAATGACATGTCAATATTAAATTCACTTTTTTCAAAAAAGAAAAATACTCAAATTTCTTCGACTTTTCCTTTAAAAAAAGAAGAAGTAAAACAAGAAGTTTCTACGAACAATACAGAAGCTCCTTTGGTGGCTCCAAAAAAAAGAGACCTGGATCTTCCTGTGCTTGGTACAGAAAATTTAGTTGAAAAATTTGAAAAAGAACAAGTAGACACTAAACTAAAAAAGGAAGTTAAAAGCATAATAGAGCTTTATGATGAAAAAGAAAAAGAATATCTAAACCCAACGACAACCCCTGTCGTTGCATATGAGATAAAGTCAAAACCACAAGCAGAACAAGAGGTAAAAGAAGAGAAAGTGGAACAGCCACAAGACGAAAAAGAAATTATCTTTAAACAAATCACTGAAGTTCAAAAGAAAATTAAAACTTTAAAAGAAAGAACAGAAGAAATCGAAAAGGAAAAAGTTGATTTAGTTAAAAAAGAAAAAGAATTATACAGTGAACTCACAGAAGAGGAGAGGTCTATTCAAAAACTAAGAGACCTTGATCTACCAAAAGAATATTTAAAATTATTAGAAAAATTAGACAGATTAACTGCAAACAATTCACAAATAAACAAAATGGCATAAACTAATTTAATTTATATACACAAATACATATTATTAGTTTATAATTAAATATATGGGAAATGAAATTACACTAGAAGAAATTCGAAATAAATTTGATAGCTTGTCTGAAGAATTAAAGTTGGCAATAATGGCGACAAATGTCGATGAAAAAATAACTGAAATCGGAAAAGAAAGGGGACTTAACATAGAACAAATGGGTCAACTATCATACCAAACACACTTAGTTATGCTTGGTTATGTTCATGCTGATAAATTCGAAGAATCGCTTAAAAAAAGCTTGGGCTTGTCTGATGAATTGATTAAAAATATCGTTGCTGATATAAACACAAAAATACTAAAACAGATCAGAGAGCAATTAATGTCCGCAACAGAAGCACCAGTATCAAAAGAAATTACTTTAGAAGAAAAAATAACAGAAACACCAAAGACAGAGAATGAAATTCCAGACCTAAAAGCTCCAGTAAAGGAAAGCACAACAAATATTGAACCTAGTGAATTAAAGGAATTAGAAAATAAAAAGATAATGGAATCTATTTCAGCTCAGAAATTAAAAGGAGCATTTCAAATACCAAACATAAAAACTGAATATTCCCTTAAAAATGTATCAAAAGAAAAAGAAAAAACTGGGACATCTGTCAGCCAAAATGGTAGAATACCATTAGCAGGAACGATAAAACCGGCAGGAATAGAATCAACAAACCTTTCACCTTCATATTCAGTTAAAGAAGACCCATATAGAATGAAGCCTGAATAATATTATGCAATTTAAAGTTCCACAATTTTTAGACATAGAAGACAAAATCTTTGGACCATTTACGTTCAAAGAATTTGTGTACTTAGTAGGTGGAGCTGGTATATGTTTTGTTTTATATAAAGCTTTAGGATTGCTCATAGGTGGTATACCGATACTCGCCATGGCTGGACTTTCTCTGGCTTTAACTTTCTACAAACCAAATGGCAAACCATTTATAAATATGCTTGAATCGGGTTTTAAATTTTTTACACAAAATAAATTATATATCTGGAAGAGAAGAGTGAATAAAATAAACACAAGGGAAGAAGAAAGGCTTGCGCTTAAACAAAATGCAGAAGCAGGTGAGAGTCATACGGACGCAAGATTAAATGGAAGCAAATTAAGAGATTTAGCGTGGAGTTTAGATGTTTTAGATTTAAAAAAGGACAAATAATAATATATGGCATTAAACGCAAGAACAACTCAAGAATTTGTACCCATCAAGGAAATCCGTGATGGTGTTGTTGTTTTAAAGGATGGAGGACTACGTTCTATCGTTCTTGCCAATTCCACAAACCTTTCCTTAAAATCTGCCGATGAACAAAGAGCAACGATAATGCAATTTCAAAGTTTTTTAAATACATTAGATTTTTCAATACAAATATCAGTTCAATCAAGAAGATTGGACATAAGACCGTACCTTTTATTATTAGAAAACAGAATGAAAGTACAGAATGAACCACTACTAAAACTACAGACAAGGGAATACATTGAATTTATCAAAAATTTTACTGAGTCAGTAAGTATAATGACTAAAAGTTTTTTTATTGTAGTGCCTTATACTCACACAACATTAAAATCAGATTCTGATATTTTCAAAGGATTATTTTCAAAAAAAACTCATCAGCAAGAAAAAATGGAAAAGGAAACAGACTTTGAAGAAAAAAGGTCTCAATTAGAAGAGAGGGTGAGTGTAGTACAGCAAGGACTTGCACGTTGTGGAATAAAATCAGCCCAATTAGGAACAGAAGAAGTAGTAGAAGTATTTTATAAAGTTTTCAATCCTGGAGAAATAGAAGGTAAAATAGAAATGGAAAAATAATATGTCTATATTTGATTCAATTTTTGAAAATAAAAATGGAGAAAAGGAAAATGGTGTTCCAAAAGCATCTGTTTTGTCTGTTATGCCAGAGCAAATATATGAATCAGCAAAACTAGAGCTTCAAGACATTATCGCTCCTTCAGCATTAAAAATAGATGCGAAGTCCATAAACATTGGTGACAAAATCGCTCGTACCTTTTTTATAATTTCATATCCTAGATATTTATCAGACAATTGGTTTTCTCCTATAATAAATTTGGATAAAGTTTTTGATGTTTCAATTTTTATTCATCCGATAGACACTTCACTTGCATTACGACAATTTCAAAAAAAGGTTGCAGAAGTTCAAAGTCAAATAAGTGTACGAGAATCAAAAGGTATGGTTCGTGACCCAATGCTTGATACTGCAAATCAAGACTTGGAAGAACTTCGAAATAATTTAATTCAAGCGCAAGAAAAAATGTTTGATGTCGGTATTTATATTACTGTATATGCAGAAAGTGATCTTGAATTATTTAAAATAGAAAACGAAATAAAATCTATACTTGAATCAAAATTAATATATATAAAACCAGCGATCTTCCAACAAGATGATGGTTTCAAGAGTATTATTCCAACAGGGAATGACATGTTAAATGTTCATCAGAAATTAAACTCTGAACCTCTTTCAAGTATTTTCCCATTCGTCTCTTTCGACCTAACATCTGACAAAGGAATACTTTATGGAGTAAATAGACATAATTCTAGTCTAGTTATCTTTGATAGATTTTCTCTAGAAAACTACAACTCTGTAACTTTCGCAAAATCTGGTTCCGGCAAATCATATGCAACAAAATTAGAAATCTTGAGATCTTTAATGTTTGATACTGATGTTATAGTTATCGACCCTGAAAGGGAATACGAATTCTTAGCAGAATCTGTCGGAGGAAGATATTTTAATATTTCACTATCATCTGATCACCACATAAATCCATTTGATCTACCTATACCAAGAGAAGACGAAACAAACGAAGACGTACTTCGTTCAAATATCATAAACTTGGTAGGACTTTTCCGTTTAATGCTTGGAGGACTTACTCCTAGTGAAGACTCCATAGTCGACAGAGCGATTTCAGAGACATATGCGATGAAAGACATCACTCCAGAATCAGATTTTTCAAATATTGAACCACCACTTCTTTCAGACTTTGAATTAGTGTTGGGTGGAATGGATGGAAGTGAATTAATTCTACAAAGACTTGCAAAATATACAAAAGGTTCATGGTCTACCTTCTTGAACAGACCATCAAATGTTGATATTAATAAAAAATTCGTTGTCTTTTCTGTTCGTGATATGGAAGATGAGCTAAAGCCAATAGCCATGTATATAGTTATGCACTATATCTGGACAGCTATCCGTAAAAACCTAAAAAAGAGGTTACTTGTCGTCGACGAGGCATGGTGGATGATGAAATCAGAAGACACTGCATCATTCTTGTATTCTATGGCTAAAAGAGGTAGAAAATACTTCTTAGGTCTTTCAACTATCACCCAAGACGCAGCCGACTTTATGAAATCTCCTTATGGAGTACCTATTATTACCAACTCTTCTATTCAGCTTCTATTAAAACAATCACCGACAACTATTGATATTTTACAAAAAACATTTAACCTAACAGACGAAGAAAAATATTTACTTTTGGAGTCTGGAGTAGGGGAAGGTATCTTTTTTGCTGGATTAAAACACGTAGCAATCAAAATAATTGCATCTTATACAGAAGATCAAATAATAACATCAGACCCATCTCAATTACTTTCAATAAAAAAAGACAAAGAAGAATTTGAAAAGACTGGAATGTCATAAAATGTGTTACAATATATTTATATGATAAGAAAAAGCTTAATTATATTTTTTGCTTTAATACTAGTATTTTTTGCTTTAAAAACAAAAGCGCAAATACAAGATGGAGATATTCTTTTGACTATAAATCCAAGCCACCCAAACGCTAATCAACAAGTAAAAGCTACTGTTTCAAGCATAAGTGCTGATTTAAATAAATCAAATATAACATGGATGCTTAATGGAAATACAGTAAATAGTGGTGTTGGAAAAAAGACCTTCACTTTCACAACTGGATCCATTGGAACATCTTCAGAAATAAATGTATCAATAGAAACGACAGACGGTTCTTTAATTTCAAAAAACCTTTCTATAAGTCCAGGAGGAGTGGATATGCTTTGGGAAGCATATGATTCTTATGTGCCACCTTTTTATAAAGGAAAAACTTTAGCAGTTAAAGAAAGTAGGATAAGAGTTGTAGCAATACCAAATGGAGACACAATTGGTGGTTTATCATACAACTGGAAACAAGACGGTGATGTAATGCAGGATTCTTCTGGTTACGGAAAAAATTCTTATTCTTTTAAAAATAGTTTCTTAGAAAAGAATAATAGTGTTTTTGTTGAAGTTTCAGATTTGTCTGGTGACACAATAGGGCAGGGTAGTACTGCAATAACATACCAAAATCCAAAAATATTATTTTATAAAAAAACTACAGTATCAGGAACTCTGTGGAACAATGCATTAAATGATGGTTACACCATAAACAAACAAGGTGATACTATCGTAGCAGAACCATATTTTATTTTTCCAAACAATTTATATTCTTCAAATTTAAATTGGCAATGGTCAATTGCTGATAATCCAATAACAAATACTGGAGCGATAAATGAAATAGCTATTAAGCCAGCTGACGGACAAAATGGCCAATCAAAAATTTCTATATTAATCAATAACACTGCAACATTATTTTTAAATATAACCAAAGATTTAAATGTTAATTTCTAATAAAAAACAAAATATAATTAAAAAAACAACTTCAATACTCTTCCTTTCTTTGTTTTTACTGAGTTTTGTTTTACCATACGCAACAAAAGTTTCTGCCGCTGCTCCAGCTGCGACACTAAAAGTGTCAAAGGTTACAAAGACTCTAGCAAATGGTGACAAGGTTTTAACATGGGGATGGGAAGTCGAAGCAGCTTCAACTAATATGCCTGACGGTGCTCATGATACCGTATACCTTCTAAGAGATGGAGCAACAAAACCTATACAACCTCAGTATTTTAATGATCCAAATTCTGATACATTTGATAATCTAGACGTATCAGGAAATAAAACTCACTGGGTAAATTTCATAAACTTAAAACCAAACACTTCTTACGTTGTAAAATCAGAATATTATTCATCAGCTAATAAATTATTAACCTCTGCAACACTTACACAAACAACACCAAAAGACGATGGTAGTGCTTCTGGATCAAACTCAAAAGGAGGGAATGGAGATGGAACACCACCACCAAATACAATCTATAATTACACTTATGCAACATATGATAATACTGACCAAAACTTACTAAGTTGCATTACTTCAAAAGATTTTACAGATCAACCAACTTGCACTGCTGAAGAAAAACTTATTACAATGGTGGGTTCTGTAAAATACGTACCACATAGTAAAATGTTACAATCTTGTCAGTTATATGATGTTAATTCCACTAAACCTGCACCATGCCTAGGTGCTAAAGTAGCAAACATAGTTGCTAATAGTGGAAATATTGCCACAAACACAAATTACACACTTCTTGCCCCACTGCCAGATGGGAATGGTGGACAATTAACAAATTTTGAGTCTGACCCAACAAAAAATCCTTGTGCTTTTGGTAAGTACATGAACACACTTATAAAAATTGTGCTTGGTATATCTGCTGTACTTGCAATGATAATGATCATTAAGGGTGGATTTGAATATATGGGAAGCAGTTTGCCTTCGGGTAAAGAATCAGGGAAGGGGACAATAATGGAAGCAATACTAGGACTTATCATAGCTCTTAGTGCATATTTAATTCTCTATACTATCAACCCAGACTTACTTAATTTTTGCATAGATAAATCTTTACCTAATGTAAACATAACAATTGAACCATTGTCAGCACAACAAGAAAGAGTTACTCAAAATCTATCTAGTAATAGAGTATTTAAAAGAACAAAATATTACAATGATATAAAAATATTAGTTGGCAATAAGTTTCCACACTGTATCATGCAAGCAACTACACAAATAGAAGGAGGTGGTGCAAGCAGTCAGTTAATTGGACATGATGAAAATGTAAAAAGTTCACAAATTAAATCAAGAAGGGATTTTATAGCATCTGGAAAAAAATTCAGTGGAACAACTTTTGTACCAATATCAGATGCAAAAAATTCAATCCAGAATGATGACGGTAAAAATAGTAGCGTTGCCCCAAAACCAAGTGACCCTACGTTAGGTCTAGACTTGAGATTCTCTCATTCTGTTGGTATGTTTGGTACTACTTTTTTTCCACCAAATGGAACCATAGCAGATGGAAGTAATTTTACAATGCAACAAATATACAACAACACAAACAATGCAGACCTTAAATGGGCAACTGGTCACGCAGAAAAAGGATATAATACTTGTGGAAAAGATCCACAAAAAGTTTTCTATTATTGGGGAGGTAGTTGTAAAACTCCTACAGCAGGAAGTTGGAACGCTATGGTAAGTGCCCAAAAAATGGATTTATATAATCAATGCTTAAAACAAGATAATTAATATGTCAAAAAGAAATTTTATACTTTTAATAATAGTTTTAGTAATCGCAACTGTGATAGGTTTTTTTGTAATCTCATCATATAAACAAAAGGGGAGTACGGACACAAGTACTGGTACAAACTTTTTCTCAGATTTTTTTCCTTTTGGAAAAAGTACACCGATAACACCTGGAACAGAGACACCTGCTGACATTTCAGGAACAGCTACCACAAATACAGAAACTCCAACAAATTCAAATCTAAAAAAAATTACTGATATGAAAGTAGCTGGTTATGTAATATTTCAAAAAGAAAGATTTGTCGATGTGCCAACCGTCACACCTCCAGCACCTACCCCATCAACAGATACAACAAACCCAACACCAAAAACAACTGACACAAAAACAAATAAAAAAACAGCGATAAAACCTACAGCACCATTAACTGAATTTGCTCCATCATTACGATACGTAGACAAATCAACAGGAAATGTTTATCAGACTTTTGCTGACAAAATTTATGAACAAAAAATTACTACAAATATTGTTCCACAGGTACATGAAGCATATTTCGGCAATAATGGTCAGTCTGTAGTAATGAGATATTTAAATCAATCAAATACTATTGAATCTTTTGTTGGTTTGCTACCTAAAGAAATATTGGGGGCTGATATGTTTGAAGGAAATCAAATGAATGCTTCTTTTTTACCTGAAAATGTTACGGATTTGAGTTTTTCTTCTGACACAACAAAATTATTTTATATGTTTAACTCAAAAAACAACTCATTTGGAATAACTTCTGACTACCTAGGAACGAGAAGAACACAAGTTTTCACATCTCCTTTCACTGAATGGCTTAGTGCTTGGCCAAACAATAATTTAATAAACCTTACAACAAAACCTTCAAGTAGTGTGCCGGGATATATGTATGGAATAAATCCAAGTAAAAAAGATTTTAATAAAATTCTTGGCAATATAAAGGGTTTAACAACTCTTACAAGTCCTAGCGGAAAATTAGTTCTTTATGCTGACAATGGTTTAAATTTAAGAATTTACAACATAGACAGTAGGGAATCAGTAGATGTCGGCGCAAAAACTATGCCAGAAAAATGTACCTGGAATAGTACCAGTACAAATATTTATTGTGCTGTTCCAAAATTTACTGACGGAGATAATTACCCCGACACATGGTACCAGGGAGAAACTTCTTTTGAAGATGAAATTTGGAGAATAGATCCACAAACAGGGAATGGGTCAACACTAGTAGATATATCTGCTACATCAAAAGAAGACACGGATGCAATAAAACTATCAGTAGATGTAAATGAGAACTACTTATTTTATATAAACAAAAATACAAACTATCTTTGGGAGCTTAATCTTAAGCAATAAATAGAAAAGTCCCTATGTCAGACTTAGGGCTAGCCCTAAGTCTGACATAGGGACAAATTTAGTGTTTTTTTATATTCCTCCTGTGTATTTTATAACAACTCGGCGACCCATTCCTTCGCCAGTAGATTCAGTTTTCAAATCTGTTTCTTCAGATAAGAATTCATGTATGATTCTTCTTTCAAAAGCAGGCATCGGATCAACTTCTATACTTGATTTAAAGTACCTAGCTCTTTCCGCCATCATGTGTGCAGTGGCCTTTAATGCTTCAATACGCTTTTTTTGAAAGCCATTGATGTCTACCATTATATTTAAACTTTCTTCGTTATCTTGGCCTCTTTTTGCTTCAATTATCTTACGTGCAATGTGGTTTAAGGCAAACAAAGCTTCACCTCCGCGTCCTAAGAAAAAATGTGGTTCATTTACTTCAACTGCAAAACAAGTCGTCTTAGATCCATCGTCTAAAATAGCTATTTCTCTTACTGGAATAGTTGTTTTCTCTACTAATTCCTTTATTAAGTTTTGCATTTCCTGTTTGTCCATATTAGTTTAAATTTATCTTATTTTTCCGTTTTTGTCTATTGCTGGTAACATATTCTCTCTTTTATTTTTAGCGTACACTTGTTGTCCGATAGCAAAAACATTACTTACTATCCAATACAGAGCTATCGCACCTGATACACTATAAGCAATAAAGGCTACAACGAAAGGGAATACGTACTTCATCTGTGTTTGCATACTTTTGGCAAAGTTTTCCTGGAAAGAATCTTTTCCGTTTCCAGTGCTTGGTGCTGGTTTTGGCATATAATATGCTTGGAAGAACTGAGAAATACCAGCAAGGATTGCCAAAACTAGCAAGTGAACCTTACTTATATCTATAAGTCCTAGGAAATTCATATTTACAACTGTAGGAACATGTATAAATGAATATAGATTATCGGCTGTAAACTCCATTTTTCTCAAAACAAAGTAAAGCGCAAATATAATAGGTATTTGGATTAAAACCAAAAGACAACCTGAAAATGGGTTTGTTTTATGTTTTTTATAAACTTCAAAAGTCTGTTTTGCTTGTTCTTCTTTACTGGCATTACTCTCCTTAATTTTTTTAAGCTCTGGTGCCATCAAATTCATCTTGGCCTGACTTTCAATAGATCTCTGGGAAAGAGGGAAGAGAACTGTTTTTACAAAAAGAGTTAATATAATAACTGCGACACCGACATCTCCGCCAGGCACAACTGAAACCAAAAAAGCCATTGCATTTAAGAGTGGCTTGTATAAAACTAAATTCCAAAGATTACTCATGACTTAATCTTATATTAATATGACCCAAAATACAAATTTAATACCTCGCCCTTTTCCCTCTCCTTAAAAGGAGAGGGTTTAATTATTTTAGTGGGTCCATGTGATTCTTTTGCCAAGGGTGGCAGCGTAAAATACGCAAAAAACCTAGATAAAATCCTTTAAAAACTCCATATTTTTGTATCGCTTGTTTTGTGTATTCTGAGCAAGTTGGATAAAAAACACAAACTTGTTTTCTGGTTACCCCTATCTTCTTAAGGAAACCTTTGTCTGGGGAAAGAATTTTTTGATAACCATCAATCAAGCCTATGAAAAATGCTTTAAACTTACTATTCATTAGTTTTTTTAATAAATTTAAGCCTATTAAAAATAACGTTTATTTCTCTATCTACTACTGTTGCCACTTTTTCAGCCTTATTTATCTTATTGAAGATCAAAACACCACAAAAACCAGCGGGTAGCTTGTGAAAATATTTTTCTAAAACTATATAACCACGTCTTCTTAGATAATTTCTCCTAACAGCCTTCTTTTCAACACTTTTTGGTACGACAAAAGAAACCCGGGGTGGGGTAGGGCTATTTTCTAATATGTATTTGAGATTTAAACCACGAGAACCAACAAAAAACCCATCTTTAAAGATCTTTTCAACGGCCTTTTTATCGGCTCTGTTCTTTTTTGGAAGCATAATAAACTAAAAAATGTATTAAACGGCTAGTTTTGCACGTCCTTTTTGTCTTCGGCGAGCCAAAACTTGCTTACCTTTCTTTGTCTTTGATCGGACTAAAAAGCCATGAGTTTTTGCTCTCTTTCTTTTATTAGGTTGGTATGTTTGTGACATATAGGCTAATATACCCTAAAATTTTTTATAAGTCAAAAGTTTTTCTGCCCTACTCCCGGTTTAGGGCTACAGCCCTAAACCGGGAGTAGGGCAGGTAAAAGTTATCAACACCTTATCAACATAGTTAATAAGTATTTAAAGTTAATTTTTTAAAGGTCTTTATAGTATAATATTGAGCAATGGATACAAAACAACTTTGGAAAAACTGTTTGATGGAAATCGAGACTAGTGTTTCAAAAGCTAACTTTAGTACTTGGTTTAAAAACACATCTATCTTAAAAGAAGAGACGGGTATAGTTTACGTAGGTGTTCCTAATGAATTCGTACGTGACTGGTTGAAAAACAAATATCATAAATTAATAACTAAAACAATTGCTGATGCTTATGAAAACATGCGTGCAGTTGAGTACATAATAACTAAAATCGAACCAAGCAAACAAGAAACTCAAAAAAATGTTGAAGTTTGTATAAACAAAGAACTTCCTTTAGCCGATCTATATATAAGCCCTGAGGATAATTTAAATCCGAGATATCGTTTTAATTCTTTCATTGTTGGATCCTTTAATGAGCTCGCTTATGCTGCATCCCAAGCTATTATTGATAATCCTGGAACAAAATATAATCCTTTCTTTGTTTATGGTGGTACAGGACTTGGTAAGACACACTTGATACAAGCAGTAGGGAACTCAATTAAGGAAAAGTACGCAAATAAAAAAGTTAATTACATAACCTTAGAAAAATTTGCTACCGATTTTATAAACTCATTACAAAACAACAAAGCAAACTCTTTTAAAGAAAAATATAGAAAATACGACCTATTAATAATTGACGATATTCAATTCATAGGCAAAATGGAAAAAATTCAAGAAGAACTTTTCCACACTTTCAACACTTTCTATGAAAACAATAAGCAAATTATTTTTTCTTCTGACAAACACCCAAACTATATCCCAGAATTAGCTGATAGATTAAAATCTCGCTTTGCTGCAGGTATGATAGTAGACGTATCTGAACCAGAATATGAATCTCGACTGGCTATTTTAAAAGTAAAACTACAAGACCAAGGTGTAGAGCTTGATCAAGATATCGTTGAGTACGTAGCAAGCGCTATAAGAGGGAATATACGTGAATTAGAAGGTAGTTTAAACACAATTGTCTGTCACTATCGTTTAAAAAACAAACCTCTTTCTTTATCTGAAGTTAAAAATCTGCTAAAAAACAATTTAAAACCAAAAAAGAATGTAGCTATAAAAGATGTAGTAAAAACAATTAGTGAATACTACAACCTAGACGAATCAGCTATATATGAAAAAACAAGAAGAAAAGAAATTGTAAAAGCTAGACAAGTAGTTATGTATTTACTTCGAGAAGATTTTAATGTTTCTTATCCTTTAATTGGACAAAAGCTAGGGGGTAAAGACCACACAACAGTAATTCATTCTTATTTAAAAATAAAAGAGGATTTAAAAACAGATTCGCAGTTAATGCAGGAGTTAGAACAGATCAGAGTTATGTTTAAATAGTTGTGGATAAGTACTGTGAATAAGTGGATTAACAAAAAATAAACTGTTAATAAAAACTGATAAGAATTGTAAAAATTAAAAAATTAAAAAAGTAAGTGTTGATAAAGTGAAAGTTATTAGATGATAATTAAAATTAAATTATCAAAAATAAGTAAGAATAGTAAGATTTAAAAATAGTTATCCACTTATCCACAGTACTAATAGTATTAATAAATTAAATATATAAGATATAAACAATATATGAAACTAGAATGTGGAATTGAAAAAATTAAGAATGCGATTTCTCAAGTAGAAAGAATTACTGGAAAGAATTTAACATTGCCTATTCTTGGATCAATTCTTTTTATTGCATCTGGTAAATCATTGAAATTACGAGCAACAAATTTAAGTCTAGGTATTGAAATAGAAATTCCTGCAAAAATTGAAAAGGAAGGAATAGTTGCTGTTTCTGGTTCTATATTGGTTGGTATCTTTTCAAATATTTATCAAAACGAAAATGTTTTAATCGAAGAGAAAGATGGTAATCTTTTAATTAAAACAAAAAAAACACAAATAAAACTTAAAGGTCAAAACCATGATGATTTTCCAACTATTCCAAGAGTTGATGGAACATCATTTGAAATAGATTCAAAAAAATTAATAGAAGGTATTAAGTCTGTTTACTATAGTTCTTCTGTTTCTGACATAAAACCTGAAATATCAAGTGTTTATATGTATACAGACGAAGAGGATTTAGTTTTTGTATCTACTGACTCATTTAGGTTAGCTGAGAAGAAGGTTAAGGTTAAGGGTATAGAAAAAATAGATGGTATTCTTATTCCTTTTAAAAACATTCCAGAAATACTAAAAGTTTTTGGAGAAATATCATCAGAAATGACAGTTTGTTTTAATAAAAACCAAATTTCATTCTCTTCAGATAATAGTTATTTAACATCTAGAATAATAGATGGAGTTTTTCCCGACTACCGTCAGATAATACCAAAAGAATTTAAAACAGATGTTGTTATTTTGAAACAAGACTTATTGAATGCTTTAAAATTATCAAATATATTTTCAGATAAATTTAATCAAGTAAATCTTTCTGTTAGACCAAAAGAAAAAGTTTTTGAATTATCTTCATCAAATAATGATATTGGAGAAAATAAAACCGATCTAGATGCTGCAATGAGTGGGGAAGATGTTGAATTAAGTTTTAATTATAAATATTTTTCAGACTGCTTCCAGTCTTTAAACTCAGATAGTGTTTCTATAAAGTTAAATCAGTCTTCAAAACCATTGGTTATAGGGGGAGTAAAAGATAATACATTCACTTATTTAATAATGCCGATGAATAGGTAGTTAAAATCCTATGATTGAGATTAAAGATTTACTTTTAAAATTCAACAACCTTCTTTCTAATGAAGGATTTAAAAAAGAATCTATTCGAGAAATAATATCAAAAGCTATTGGAATTAAGATAGATTCCAAAGATATAACAATAAAAAACAATATTATTTATTTAGATATTAAACCAATTTATAAAAATGAAATCTTTCTTAAAAAAGATTTCATTAATACGCAATTAAAAGAAGCTTTGGGTAAAAAAGCCCCACAAGATCTTAGGTAGCTATTGAGAAACTTTAAAAGTAGAAATTGTTTCAGCTCTATTGTATGCAGTGTCATATGAAATTATTTTAATTTCATTCATTGCTTTTAAGTTTTCTAAATCAGATGGAGTGAAAGAAAAATTAAATGGTGAATTTACTGAGCTTACAAAAACACCATTTATAAATATATCGATTTTTTTAAGTGGTAAATTGCCAGTGCTGTTTATTGCAAGTTGTATTTTTTCATTTGAGGAGTATGTTGTGTCAGTATTTGGTTGTGTTATTAAAACAACCGGTTTTGAGTTGCTTGTATGCACATCATCTTTTGATGTTGGTGCACTTGCCCATGTTACTATTGGATATTTATATTTATTTTGAGCCCACCAATTTTGTATTGGCACATCCCAGTGATTAAATTGAGAATTGTTGTATGGATTTGTTGGAGCTGGTCCTGTTATGTTGTCTTTATCTACCCAGTAAAGTATTGAGTGAACATCGGTAATAACTTTTTCTACTTTAGTTTCGTTTGGTGTGTATTCTGTTGCTAATTTGCCTGAAATTTTATCGATAACGTAATGCTCGTTTCCTTGCCAAAAACCTCTTAGAACAGGCTTTACGCTCATTGGATCGGTATTTAAATCTGGCTTCTCAAATTTTTCATTTGGAATAATATTTAAAGCTTCTGTCATAAATTTATTCCAAATAGGTCCAGCAACCGCAGCACCTCCTTTTTTCATTGGTTTGTTGTCGTTGTTTCCAGCCCAAACACCAACAACTATCGATGGAGTATATCCAACTGTCCATGCATCTTTGTTGTTGTTTGTAGTTCCTGTTTTTACAGCAACTTGTCTGTCAGGAATTTCTAAAACGGAATGAGCTCCAAATGTTGGAATACGAGCATTGTTGTCATCTAATATGTCTGAAATAGTTAATGCTGTGTTTTTAGGTAGTGTGTCTTTTGGGTTTGGTGTGTATTGTTCTAAAACACTACCAGAACTGTCTTCCACTTTTAAAATTCCTGTATAATTATTTTTTACACCACTGTTTGCAAATACTCCATAAGCAGAGGTAATGTCGAGCAATGAAACTTCTCCACCTCCGATAACCAAAGTAAGTCCATACTGACTTGCATTGCCTAATGTTGTTATACCCATATCTTTTGCAGTCTTTAATGAATCTTCTTGGCCAGCTAGGTAGAATAATTTTACTGCTGGTATGTTTATTGATTGAGCAAGTGCATCTCTTAAACTCATCGGTCCACGGAATTTACCATCATAATCATCTGGCATATAACATTCTGATTGTTTGTGTCCTGGCAAAGCTTTGCCATATGCATTACATGTCGTTTGAAATTCAGTTGGTAAATCAAACAATACAGTGTCAGGAGTAAAACCTTTATTGAAGGCTGTGGCGTAAATAAATGGTTTAAAGGAAGAACCTGGTTGTCTACTTGCTGTTGTAATATTGAAATTTCCATCGATTGCTTTATCGAAGTAGTTTCTAGATCCAACCATACTTAATATTTGGCCAGTTTTCGGATCTATTGCTACTAATCCAGCGTTTGAACCATTCCAATCTTTTTCATTTTGAAGAGCACCTTCTTTTACAAATTGCTCTGCTTTTTCTTCTAGTGTTGCATCTAGTGTTGTGGTAACTTTTAGTCCACCATTTTCAACCATATCTACTCCATATTTTTGTTCTAAATAATCTTTAATAAAAAATACAAAATGAGGAGCTCTTATTCCCATTGTTGCTTGTGGTTGAAAAACTACAACCTCATTTTTTGCATTATTGTATTCTGCGTTTGTAATTATTTTTTGTTCTAGCATTCTTGAAAGAACAAAATTCTTTCTATCATCTAATTTTGTTTTGTTTTTTCCATAAGGAGAAAGGGATGTAGGGGATTGTGGTATTGATGCTAAATATGCAGCCTGAGCTAAGTCTAGATTTTGAGCATCAATGTTGAAATATGTCTTAGCTGCTTCTTGTATGCCGTAAATATTTCCACCATAAGGAGCTTCATTTAAATAATATTCAAGAATTTTATCTTTTGGCATTGAACGGTCTATTTTAACAGCCAAAACCAATTCTTTTATTTTTCTTAAGATTGTTCTGTCTGAAGTCAGAAGTGTATTTTTAACCAACTGTTGAGTTATGGTTGATCCACCTTGAACTTTCCCTAAATGTAAAAAATTTGATATTGCTGCACGAATTATCGAAGTTATTTTTATACCATTATGGCTGTAGAAACTAGAGTCTTCGACGGCAACAGTCGCATTTTTTATATTTGAACCCATCGAGTCAAAAGGAATATTTGTTCTCTTTATATTTTCATGTATGTCGTATAGCAGTACTTGGCCAGTCCTGTCATATATTTTAGTAGAGTTTGCGATTTTTCTTTCTGTAAAAGATTGAAAGTCAGGAATCTTTATTGAGGAGACATAAATAACCAATATACCGCTCAATAAAATGAAAGCCCCAGCACCTAAAAGTAATAAATTTTTCGAAAATATTTTTTTCTTACGTTTTTTAAACATGACTTAATAATAGCAGAAAATGTGTTATAATTCGAGCTATGAAGGTAATAACAGACGAAAAGAAAATAGATGAATTTTTAAGTCGAGGAGTAGAAAATATTTATCCATCAAAAGAGGTTTTAAAAAAAGTGCTTTTATCTGGCAAGGCAATTTCTGTCTATAATGGTATTGACCCAACAGCGCCAACACTTCACATCGGGCATGGTTCAACACTTTTAAAATTAAGAGAATTACAGGATTTAGGTCATAAGGTTATTCTTTTGATAGGTGATTTTACTGGAAGAATAGGAGATCCAACAGACAAAACTGCTACACGTAAACAACTTTCAAACAAAGAGGTAAAAGAAAATCTAAAATTATATACCAAACAGGCTGGTAAAATTTTAGATATGAAAAAAATTCAAGTTAAATTTAATAGTAAATGGCTAGCAAAACTTTCTTTCGAGGAAGTATTAAAAATTGCTTCAGAATTCACACTTCAGCAAATGATTGAAAGAGATATGTTTGAGAAAAGAATAAAAGAAGGTCAGCCAGTTTATTTGCATGAATTCTTTTATCCATTAATGCAAGGCTATGATAGTGTTGCTATGAATGTCGACATGGAAATAGGGGGAAATGATCAAACATTTAACATGCTTACCGGACGTACAATGATGAAAAGCCGAGGTAAAGAAAAATATGTTTTAACAACAAAGCTTCTAGTAGATCCAACTGGTAAAAAAATGGGCAAGAGTGAAGGGAATATGGTTACCTTGAAAGATTCTGCAGAAAATATGTTTGGAAAAGTTATGAGTTGGCCAGATAGTCTTATGCCTCTTGCTTTTGAAATATGTACTCGAGTTTCTGTTTCTGAAATAGAGAAGTTTAAAAATGAAAACCCACGAGAAGTTAAATTAAAATTAGCATATGAGATAACTAAAATTTATCACGGGGAAAAAAAGGCAGAAGAAGCAAAAATAAATTGGGAAAATGTTTTTTCAAAAAAAGAAATTCCAGACGATATGGAAGAAATAAAAACAGAAAAAGATAAATTACTTTCCGAGTGTTTGGTGGAAAATAAAATTTTAAATTCAAAAGGAGAATGGCGCAGACTAGTTGAAGGGAAGGGGGTCCACGATTTAGTAAAAAATGAAACTATAAATGACTTGAATTTAAAAACAGAAGATAATTTAACTTTAAAGATTGGTAAAAAAAGATTCGTAAAAATCATAATCAAATAAACAAAAAGCGACCATGTGGTCGCTTTTTGTTTATTTGATTAATATGAGTCTGAGAATTTTTCTTCGGGTTCTTCTTCTTTGATAAAGCCCCCAATATCATCATCTAAGATAGGATCAAGTGGGTCGTCTATATCATCAATGAATTCATCTTCTTCGTCACTACCACCTGTTTTAAAGCTAACTTCTTCTGCTAATTCATCATCATCGTAATTCATAATAAATTTATTTAAATTTTTTTAAAAATGACCTAGTAATAAAAATTATTTATAATTTATTATTTTGTACCAAAATATAAAATGTTTTGCAATAAAAAATGTGGATAAACTTTTTATTTAATAATTTTATTATGAGCGAAACCCGTGAGTGCTATGGCAATAGCATCTAATTCATCGTCGGAATCTTTTTTGTTGTCTATTTCAACCAACAACTTTACCATTTTTATTATTTGTTTTTTGTCTGCTTTTCCGTAACCAGTCGTAGCTATTTTTATTTGAGGAGGGGAGGCTTCAAAAATTTTCATTTCATTTTTTTTGCATTCATAAATTACCACACCACGGGCTTCAGCTACATGCATTACTGTTTTTTGGTTGGTTGTTAAAAATAAAGTTTCAATAGCAAGTATTTCTGGTTTATATTTTTTGATTATGTTTCTAACTTCTTCGCCGATCAAAACTAGCCTTTCAGAAAATTCTAACTTAGCTGAAGTTTTAAAACACTCCGAAAAAATAACTTTTTCTTTTTTGTCACCAATATTTTTTTCTAATATTGCAACTCCAAGTCTTTCAAAACCCGGATCAATTCCTAAAATTCTCATATTGTTTTATTCTGCATTAGTATAAACGTCTTGGACATCATCGTTTTCTTCTATTTCATCTACGAGCTTGTCTAATAGTTCTAGGTCGGTGTCTGATAAGGAAACAAACATATTCGGTGTCCATTTCAATCCTTCCGGAGTTATCTCTTTTGTGAAAGCCCACACCACAGATCCGATACCAGCCAAAGCAAAACCATTTTTAGAAAGGATATGTTTCATTTCTGGGGCAGTTCTGTTTCGGCTGTCAGTTAAGGTTTCAATTATTATTCCAACTCCGCCTGGACCATAAGCTTCATAGGTAATAGCGTCCATGTGGGCACTTGGTTCAGCTGCTTTCTTAACAGCTTTATCAATAATATCTTTTGGCATATTTACTTTCTTTGCTTTTTCAATAGCAGCGCGAAGACCAGGGGAATCTTTTCCACCAGATAGTTTTGCTTCAACAGCAATATAACGAACAAGCTTTGAAAAAATTTTACTTTTCTTTGAATCAGAAATATCTTTTTTATGTTTTATCTGACTCCATTTGTTGTGCCCTGACATATATTTATTTTATCATTATTTTTAGCAAGGAACGACCTTTTAAAATTATTAAGGTCGCACCTTTCTAAAAATTAAATTAATTTACTTTGTAAATTTTTTGGAACGTCGAAGCCTAAATGATTGTAGGCTTTTTCGGTGGCGACTCTTCCGCGGGCTGTTCTTTCTAGTAATCCCATTTGTATTAAATATGGTTCCACGACTTCTTCGAGGGTTGCTTCTTCTTCAGAGAGAGCAGCGGCCATTGTTTTCAGACCAACTGGTCCACCTTTAAATTTTTCAATTAATACTTCTAAAAATTTTCTATCGGAACTATTTAAACCAATTTCATCTATCGCAAGCATGTTTAATGCTCCGACTACACTTTTTTTACTTATTGTTTTTTTGTTTGCTTCGTTTGTGATTTCAGGGTGCACTTGAGCATAGTCACGACATCGTTTCAAAAAATAATTTGCAGTACGAGGAGTGAATCGACTACGTTTTGCAATTTCTTCTAATCCTTCTTTTTCTAATTCTATTTCAAGAAGTTTACTAGATCTTTTTACTATTTGTTCTATCTCTTCATTTGAATAAAATTCCAAACGGAAAACCCCGCCAGAGAATCGAGATCGTAGGGGAGAGGACACAAGTGCCACACGAGTAGTAGCTGCAATGAGAGTAAATGGAGGCAAGTCTAGCTGAATAGTCCGAGCCGAAGGGCCTTTACCTATAATTATGTCCAAAACACCAGATTCCATAGCTGGGTAGAGTATTTCCTCAACCATCTTATTCAATCTGTGTATTTCATCGATGAAGATGATGTCACCTGGGGATAAGTTTGTTAATATCGAAGCTAAGTCACCGACTTTCTCTATAGCAGGGCCTGAAGTTATCTTCATTTGGCGTCCAGTTTCATGGGCTATTAGATGGGCTAAAGTAGTTTTTCCAAGCCCTGGGGGGCCATAAAATAGTAAGTGTTCAGGTATATGTTTACGCTCTTCTGCGGCCCTCAATAGGATTTTTACGTTGTCTTTTATATGTTTTTGGCCGATATACTCGTCCCATTTGTTTGGCCTTAGTGCTTGATCTAAAAAAGAGTCACCAAGACTGGCAATATCATTAGATTTGGTATTTGTTGAGTTTTTTGCTTTTTCGCTTGACATTTTATTTTAATATGCTATACTCTTTAATGTAGTTAGCTATACACAGTGTTTCCACCATGCTATCCACATTATAGCATTTGCAAAAAGTTCTTTGTAGTATAATAAGTTTATTGAGATCTTGTCACAAGAGGGCATTAATCTCTAAGCAATCAGCCATCGGTTATATAAGTTTGCGTAGGACGTTTTGGTACTTTTTAAGTTTCTGGAACTATCCTTCAACAATTTGTTACTTTTGGGGCTCAGTTCCAAAAGGATTGTTTAGAGATTAATGCTTTTTTTATTTCTCCTAATTTAAAAAACTCACTTGCGTGAGTTTTTTAAATTTTATTCTTCATTTAGATCGACAACGCTTTGTACTTCGTCATAAGAGGTAATACCATTTATTATTTTTACCATTCCGTCTTGGCGCATAGAAAGTATTCCTTGAGTTTTGGCAATTCTTTTTATTTCTCTTTCACTTGGATTTTGTGGAATTATTTTTTCAATTGCTTCATCAGTTTTGATTGCTTCAAAGATTCCAAGTCTTCCTTTGTATCCAGTCATGTTGCATTTATCACAACCGACAGCTTCATAAAGTTTGAATGTTGCATTAGGGTCGATATTGTAATTTCTTAAATCTTTTCCTTCTTCTTTAATTGTGTCGATAACCATCTTCATTGTTTTAGCTTCTTCTTCTGTTGGAATTTTTTCTTTTTTACAAACAGGACAAAGTTTTCGAACAAGACGTTGAGCTATTGAAAGAGAAAGCGCAGATACCATTATTTTTGGATTTACTTCAAGGTCGATCAAGCGGGGGATAACACCTGCAGCATTGTTCGTGTGTAGTGTTGAGAAAACCATGTGACCAGTCAATGCTGATTCGATAGCGATTTTGGCAGTTTCTGCATCTCGGATTTCTCCAACCATCACCACGTCTGGGTCTTGTCTGAGAGCTGAACGCAAACCTTCTAGGAATGTATAACCTTTTTCATCATTTGTTTGTGTTTGAGTTATGCCATCTAAGTGATATTCGATAGGGTCTTCGATGGTGATCATCTTTATTTCAGGAGAATATATTTTTCTCAAAAAAGCATACAATGTTGTAGTTTTACCTGATCCTGTTGGTCCTGTAACTAATATTAAACCATTTGGTTTTTTAATTTCTTCTTCGATAATATCAAACAAGAAAGTTTCAATTCCGAAATCCTCAAGTTTTCCTTGGATTGATTTTGGATCCAAAATACGTAGAACTATCGATTCGCCATAAGCGCCTGGAATCATAGAAGCACGTATACTTATTTCTTCTGTTTCTTCACCTATACTAAAACGTCCGTCTTGGGCGGTAGTAGAACTTAATTTCATTCCAGACAAAAGTTTAATACGAGAATTTAGTAAATGGTAAAGACTTGGTTCAAAAAAAGCTACATCTTGCAGAACTCCATCGAGACGAAGTCTTAATCTTCCACGATCCTTTTCTGGTTCTATGTGTATATCTGATGCTTTGATGGCAATTGCGCCCGCTAAAATTATTTCAAGAATTCTAGAAAGTTTATGTGTTCCTTCACCCTTAATAGCTTCATCAATATATTTTGAGATATCCTGCATCTTTGTAATATTTTTTGCAGTATTTTTTAGGACATCAGAAGATATATCAAGACCTCCTACTTTTGAACTTTCAGCTTGTGAAATTTCTGCATACCTGTCCCAAACTTTATTTAAACTAGCAAAAGATGCCATGTAAAAAGATGGAACAAGAGATTGTCTTTCCATTTGCTCTTTAAGTTTGCTCATTAGGTCTTCTGATGGTGAGCGCAACGCAATGAAAATATTTTTTCCTGAAAGTTTAAAAGGAGCCACGTTCATTTCTCTGGCTTCTTTGACGGGCATAGATCTTAATGCCTCATTGTCTACCCCTAGTCGAGATAGATTAACATAAGGAAGATCGTATTTTGATTTAGCTAATATTTCTACCAACTCCTCTTCTTCTTGTTTATGAATATCGTCTAATTCTCTTTTTTGCTTTTCTTCATCAAAATCTAACATCCCATTAGAAATTTTAAATTTATAATTTTGTCCTTATTCCACGTTAGTCGAATTTCTAACGGGACAAGTATACAAATTATAGCTTATTTTAACTGTAATACCAAAGTATGTTAAGATAACAAAATGAGGAAAATTTCAAAAAATACTAAAGATACAGAGCAAATAGCCCTAGATTTCATTAAGGATTTTGTTGAAAAACATGACTTTTCTAAAGATGAGGCTTTTGTTGTTGGGCTCTATGGAGATTTGGGTGCGGGGAAGACAACTTTCACCCAAGCACTAGGAAAACATCTTAAAATAAATAGAAAGGTAAATAGCCCTACTTTTGTGATAATGAAAAGATATGACTTAAAGAAATCTTCCTTTGATAATTTAATTCATATAGACGCATATAGGCTGAAAAATGAAAGTGAATTGCTTCATCTAGGCTGGCAGGAAATGATTTCAAATCCTAAAAATTTGATTTTTATAGAATGGCCTGAAAATATAATAAAAGCTATGCCTAAAAAGCATCATCAAATTCACATAGCTCATACTAAAGAAGGGCACAGGGAATTTAAGATAAAAAAGTCTTAAAATGATATAATTTTGCTGATGGCTGATAAAAACAATACAAAAACATTAGTTCTATTGGATTCGCACGCTATTATTCATCGTGCTTATCATGCGTTGCCGGAATTTATGTCATCACGCGGTGAACCCACTGGAGCACTGTATGGACTTTCAAACATGTTGATGAAAATTATTACTGACTTAAAGCCAGATTATATTGTGGCTTGTTACGATTTGCCTCAAAAAACTTTTCGTCATGAAGCTTATAAAGAATACAAAGCAGGTAGAGCAAAAGCAGATGAAGCATTGATTTCACAATTAAAAAGTTCCAGAGAGATTTTTGAAGCGTTTAATATTCCGATTTATGATGCGCCAGGTTTTGAAGCTGATGATGTACTCGGAACAATTGTTGAACAATATAAGAAAGATAAAAAAATAAAAATAATTATTGCATCTGGTGATATGGACACAATGCAATTAATAGATGGCAAGAAAGTTCAAGTGTATACATTGAAGAAGGGTATCAATGACACTATTTTATATGACGAAGAATCTATATTGCAAAGATTTAATTTTGAACCAAAACTTTTGCCTGACTACAAAGGACTAAGAGGAGATCCTTCTGATAATATTATCGGAATAAAAGGCATTGGTGAAAAAACAGCTACAAGCTTGATTTCAAATTTTGGAACTGTTGAAGAAATTTATAAAAAAATAAAGAAAGAGCCCGAAAGTTTTTCAAAGGTCGGAATTTCTCCAAGGGTTTTAGAATTAATTAAGAATAACGAAGAAGAAGCTTTGTTCTCAAAAACACTAGCTAAAATTCGTACTGATGCGCCGATAAATTTTTCATTGCCAGAAAAATCATTTTGGGACAATGCAGATCCTAAAAAAATAGAACAAACATTTTTAAAATTTGAATTTAGAAGTTTGTTGACTCGCATTCGTGGTTTTTTTGGAAAAAATGGTAGTGAGTCAAAAACAGAACAGATGAGTTTTTTTACTGAAGCTAAGAAAGAAGATGAAAATATTGATGAAGAAAAATTACAAGAAGCATCGATTGCTCTTTGGCTTATTAATTCTGATATAACAAGTCCAAAATTACAGGACATTTTACTTTTTGCAAAAACAAATAAATTTGAAGATGCTTATAGTTTTATTTTTAAAAAATTGAAAGAAGAAAATTTAGATAAGGTTTACGAAGAGATAGAAAAACCAATAATTCCTATTGTGAAAGAAATGGAAAAATATGGTATTTTAATAGATCAAAAATATTTTAAAAATTTAAGTAGTGAATACCATACAGAGTTAGATAAGCTAACAAAAAAAATTTACGAAATGGCCGGGACTGAGTTCAACATAAATTCGCCAAAACAATTAGCTGAAATATTGTTTGAAAAAATGGGAATAAAAACAAATAAGAAAAAAGGGGCAAGTGGAAATTTCTCTACAAAGATTTCAGTCTTGGAAGAATTAGAAGAAGATAATCCAATCATAAAAGAGATCATTGGCTACAGAGAATTACAAAAATTACTTTCTACATATATTGATGTTATACCTGGTATGGTGGGGGAGGACAAGAGACTTCATGCAAAGTTTTTACAAAACGGAACTACGACCGGAAGATTTTCATCTCAAGATCCAAATTTGCAAAACTTACCAATCAAAACAGAATTGGGTAGAAAAATACGAGATGGATTTATTGCTGATGTTGGAAACAAATTAGTTGCTTTTGATTATAGTCAGATTGAACTTCGAGTTGCTGCTATTATGTCCGGTGATAAAAAAATGACACAAATTTTCAAAGAAAGAAAAGATATTCATGCAGGTGTCGCTTCTTTTGTTTTTGATGTGCCAATAGAAAAAGTTGATAACGAAATGAGAAGAAAAGCAAAAATAATAAATTTTGGAATCATTTACGGAATGGGAATTTCAGCTTTGAAAAAAAATCTTGGTGGAACTCGTGAAGAAGCACAAAAGTTTTATGATAATTATTTCAATCAATTTTCTGGAGTAAAAGATTATTTAGAAAGCGTAAAAATTTTTGCAGAAAAAAAACTCTACACAGTTACTTTGTTTGGGCGACGTAGAAACTTTCCGAACATAAGATCAAGAATTCCATTTTTAAAAAATATGGCTGAACGCACTGCAATCAATGCTCCCATACAAGGCACAGCTACAGCTGACATTATAAAACTTGCAATAAGATACGCAGAAGAAGATTTAAAGAAAGCAGGTATATTAGGGGAAGCAAGACTGGTTCTTCAAATTCACGATGAGCTTGTTTTTGAAATTAAAGAGGATAGAGTACAACAAGCTTCTAAGATCATAGAACAAGCCATGGAGGGCGTCCTTGAAAGGTCATATTTGAATTTTAAGACAGATATACCACTGTTGGTGCACTTTGGGTATGGTGACAACTTAGGTCAAGTTAAGTAGTATTTTATGATATAACCCCGTAGTAGATTTTTAAAAAAATTCACTACAGGGTATAATAAGACCATTATGGAACAAAAAATTAAATTTAATAAATTTCTTTCGAACTCGTATTTATTTTATTTTTTAATATTTTTAATAGGTGTATTTTTGAATATATTGTTTCCAACAAGGTTTCTTAGTGATTCTTTTGCAATGACATTAGGTTTTCTATTTATTGCACTTGGGACTTTTTTAATTTTTTGGATTAAAGCAAGCCCTAAAAAACCTAAAAAGGAAAAAGAGATTATAACAAAGGAAGATTTTATGCTTGGTCCATACAAGTATACAAGTGTGCCAAATCACTGGGGAATACTTTTCCTTATGCTCGGACTAGGCTTTATGACAAACAATACTTTCATCGTAGTTTTAGCGACTTTGTCTTTTATGTTAACTTTACGAATTTTTCTTAAAATGCAGGAAACTGTTCTGTCTCACAAATTTGGTGATGCGTATAAGGAATATAAAAGTAAAGTCAGGTTTTAATTTATGATATATCTTTTTTCCGGAGATGATGCTAAAAACAAAAGAGCTAGTTATGAAAAATTTTTAAAATCAGTTCAAAATGGTTTAGAAATTTTTTCTATAAATAAAAATGATTTTAACCAAATACAGGTTGAAAGTTTCTTTTCTGGTTCGGGTTTATTTTTCGATAAATGTATAATTGTATTTTCAAATATTTTTGAAAGTGAAAATATTCAAGATTTTGTTTTGGAAAAATTGGAATTCATGTCTAGCTCTCAAAACATTTTTATTTTTTTAGAAGGGAAGTTGAACAAACCGATTTTGGATGCTTTTCGTAAAGCTCGAGCAGAATTAGATATTTTTGAATTACCGAAAGAAAAATTAGAAAAATTCAATAATTTTTTATTAGCAAATGCTTTCGGGCAAAGAGATAAATTAAATTTATGGATTTATTTTAGACAGGCCATAGATGCTGGAGTGGGAATGGAAGAATTGATCGGAGTTTTGTTTTGGAAAGTTAAAGATATGCTGTTAAAAAGAGACTTTAAAAAGTTTTCCGAAGAAGAATTAAAGAATTTTGCTACTAAAATTTCATATTTATTACCAGAAGCCAGAAAGAACGATTTTGACGCAGAAGCACGTTTTGAAGAGTTCCTACTTGAAGCTTTTTAAAAATCTGTTATTATAAGCTAATTGCTTCAGTTTGTTATGCGCCCGTAGCTCAGTTGTAGCGGCTTCAACTGGTTACTCACAGAAAAGCAGATTAGTCGTATAGTTTAGTTCGCGCCCGTAGTTCAGTTGTAGCGGTTCCAACTGATAACTCAACGAAAGTGTTTATATCGCAAAAGTTTATTATGCGCCCGTAGCTCAGTCGGTAGAGCAGCTCCCTTTTAAGGAGATGGTCGTAGGTTCGATTCCTACCGGGCGCACAAA
>JBAXEA010000003.1:0-27048 GCA_037140655.1 bacterium
AAGTACTTTTAAAAACCGCACATAAAATTCTGCTGAATTTTTGCTATGCTCGGCCCGTCGGCCTGCGCAATGCTTTTTAAAAGCACTTGCTGGGAAATTTTTACTTTTGATGCACTGAACAAAAATGAGCACTACGGCCATTTACAATTTTTCTCATGATTATTCCTTTACAGTTTTTCTTCTTACATTTTTCTCCGGCTCTTCTGTACACATTGTGATGTAATTGAAATTTTCCAGGAAGGCCATAAATATTTCTATAGTCAGACATTGAGTCTCCTCCGAAAGCAATTCCTTTTTTGAGTAATGTTTTCATTGCGTTAAACATTTTAATAAATTCTTTTTCTTTTATTTCGTAAACTTTTCTTTCTGGATTTATATCAGAATGCCATAAAATTTCATCAGAATATATGTTTCCTATACCAGCGATAACACTTTGATCCATTAGAACAGTTTTTATTTTTCCATCGGCTTTTAATGTTAATCGTTCCTTAAACTTTTTAAAAGTAAAAATTTTATCCAATGGTTCGGGTCCAACTCCTTTTAAATGTTTTGAGTCTTCTGTTTTATCTGAGTTAATCAAGGTAATCTTTCCAAATTTACGTGCATCAGAAAAAACTAAACATTTTTTATTTGATAAAGAAAAAACTACGTGTGTGAAACGATTGTATGGGTCATTGAGTGCTCCTTCTTCGTCAACCTTCCATTTATTTTCTTTTTTATTAAACTTATATTTTCCATACAATAAATGCCCAGTCATTTTCATATGAATAAGTATTGTCTTATCATTTGATAAATTTATCAAAATATTTTTAGCTCTTCTTTTTGTAGATAATATTTTTTTATTTTTTATTTGATTTTTGAAATATAAAAAATATTCTGCATTTGAAACAGTGTCCAACTTTCTTTTATCTTTGGTGTTTAGGTCTGTCCAAACATCTAAGATTTTTAAATTAGTTATTTCTTTTTGTAGACCTACTGTAGTGGTTTCTACTTCTGGAAGTTCCGGCATTATTTTGTACCTAATATTTTTAAAGCTTCTTTTATTTTTTTATTTATATCTAATTCGTTAGGAATTTCTTTTAGAGCATTTCTTGCTTCATTTTGTGAATAACCTAGTGATTGAAGTGCAAGGAGAGCATCAAGTTCATTGCGAAGGGAACCATCATTTTCTTCTTCACCGATTTTATCTCTTAGTTCGATTATCATTTTTTCAGCAGTCTTTTTTCCAATACCAGAAATTTTTGTAAGATAAGAAATGTCATTTGTGCTAATAGCTTTTTGTAATGTTTCGATGGAAGCGACTCCAAGTATTGTAAGTGCACCTCTTGGTCCAATACCTGATACATTAATCAACATTTCAAAAAATTCTAATTCTTTTATATTTGGGAATCCATAAAGATCCATAGCATCTTCTCGGACATGTAAGTGAGTGAAAAAGTATGCATCTTCTCCGATTTTACCAATGCTTAATAAGTTGTCTGTTGAAACATTTATTTTGTATCCAACCCCATTGGTTTCTACAAGCAAAAACCTGTCTCCTTTAAATGTTATTTTACCTTTTATACTACCTATCATGTCTATATCTTAGCACATGCAGTGTTTTGTTGTATATTAGTGAAACTTGCTTTTTCCCATTATATTTGGTACTATCTGACATATGCCAATAATACAATCAGCTAAAAAAGCAGTTCGCGGTTCTCTTCGAAAGAAGGCTTTTAATGACAGCCGAAAGAAAGCTATGAAAGAAGTAATTAAAAAAATAGAAAAAACTGTAAAAACAGACAAAAAAGAAGCAGAAAAAATGTTAAGCAAAGCTTACCAAGTCATTGACAAAGCTGCTAAGAGAGGAGTAATAAAGAAAAATAATGCCGCTCGAAAGAAATCTCGTTTGTCAAAAATAGTTAAATAATTTCTTAAATAAAAAAATCTGCTGTATAATAACAGCAGGTTTTTTTTATTTATAATTTTAATTTTATTAATTTTTTATGAATCACTTATTAGAATTTTATGGAACAGAGTGTCCACATTGCATAGTAATGCATGACTTAGTTGTGCGGCTTGAAAAGGAAGAGGGGATAAAAGTTGAGGCTATAGAAGTTTGGCACAATAAAGAAAATGAAAAAATGCTAATAGATTTAGATAAAGATTTTTGTGGAGGTGTTCCTTTTTTCTTTAATAAAAAAACAGAAAAATGGATATGTGGCGACGCCACATATGAAGAATTGAAAGACTGGGCGCAAGGTAAATAATTATGTCTATAATAAAAGTTGAAAATTTAATAAAAAAGTTTGGAGACTTTACTGCAGTAAATAACATTTCTTTTTCAGTTGAAAAAGGAGAAATTTTTGCTTTCTTGGGCCCGAATGGTGCAGGAAAGTCTACTACTATAAAAATATTAACCACACTTCTTTCACCAACTTCTGGCAAGCTTTTACTTGATGAAAACGACACACAAAAAAATCCAAATGATGTTAGGCATTCATTTGGCATAGTTTTTCAAGATCCAAGTTTAGATGACGAACTTACTGCTTATGAAAATATGGATTTTCATGGAGTTCTTTATGGCATTCCTAAAAAACTTCGCAGAGAAAGAATTGAGCATTTATTAAATTTCGTTGAGCTTTGGGACAGGAGAAAAAGTTATGTAAAAGAATTTTCTGGTGGGATGAAGCGTCGTCTTGAGATCGCTCGAGGACTATTACATCATCCTAAAATATTATTTTTAGATGAACCAACGTTAGGTCTCGACCCACAGACCAGGAATCATATGTGGGAATATTTACGTAATTTAAATAAAACAGAAAACATTACAGTATTTTTTACTACACACTATATGGAAGAAGCAGAAAGAATCGCTGACCGTATCGCTATTATTGATCATGGTGTTATTGTTGCTTTAGGTACTGCAGAAGAATTAAAAAAACAAACAGAAACAAATTCATTAGAAGAAGCTTTTTTGAAATTAACAGGTAAAAATATTCGTGCCGATGAAGCAAGCACTATAGATGTTCTGCGTAACGGGCGAAAAATGTGGGCAAGAAAATAATTTATGCAAACAATTTATATTTTATGGCTTCGACAATTAAAAAGATATTTTCGTTCTAAATCCAGAATCGTGGGTTCTTTAGCACAACCACTTCTTTTCCTGTTGGCACTTGGTTTTGGTTTCGGGCCAGTTTTTGCTAAAGCAGGTGAGGGAAATTATTTGCAATTTTTAGTGCCAGGAATCATTGGCATGAGTATTATTTTCACTTCTATTTTTTCTGGAATGGAAATTATCTGGGATAGGCAGTTTGGTTTTCTAAAAGAAACACTTGTGGCTCCTGTGCCAAGATTTAATATTATGATTGGGCGAACATTGGGTGGAGCGACAGTGGCAACAATGCAAGGCACTATAGTTTTATTCTTATCTATGATTGCTGGTTTTCGTCCTGTTAATTGGTTTTTAGTTCCTATGGCAATCCTTGTAATGCTTTTATCAGCTCTTTTGTTTACTGCTTTAGGTACTGCCATTGCGTCAAAATTGGATGATATGCAAGGTTTCCAGTTGATAATAAACTTCTTGGTCATGCCACTCTTTTTTCTTTCTGGTGCGATATTTCCACTTTCTGGTGCTGGAGCATTGGGAGTAGTGGCTCGTTTTGATCCATTGTCTTATGCGATAGATGCATTACGTTCTATTCTTTCAAATATAAATAATTTTGGTCTTGGCACAGATATTATTGTTCTTTCTTCTGTGACCTTAATTTTCTTAGTTGTAGGAAGTTATTTTTTCTCAAAAGTTCAAATTTAGTTTTCAACTTTTTTTATTGACAGCCGTTTGATAATTGTTATACCATTAAATTATGGAACGAAAAATGGCAAATTTAATATCAGTAAGACGCGACTTAAACAACTTAAGGTCGCTTTTATGTATTTAGTTAAATAGCCAATATAATATAAATTTTAAAAAGCGACCTTACGAGTCGCTTTTGTCGTTTGCTATATGAGTATGAAAATAAAAATAATCAAAAATTTAATAACAAGAAGACGCCCTCAAAAAACTTGAGGTCGCTTCAGAGTGTTTAATTTTAATAATATATTTTGTCTAAATTACTAATAAATTTTCAAAAGCGATCTCTAGTCGGAGTTCGCTTTTATTATTAGTAAAACTATTTTTTATGAAAAAAGAAAAAATTGTTTTAGCCTATTCAGGCGGTTTAGACACTTCCATTATTGTGAAGTGGTTAGTTAAAAAAGGTTACGAAGTTATTTGTTGCCTTGTAGATGTAGGGCAAAAGGTCGAAAATTTAGAAGAGATAAAACATAAAGCGACAGCAATTTGCGGTGCTTCAAAAATTTACACAATTGATGCACGGGAAGAATTTGTTAAAGATTATGTTTTTAAAGCACTTAAATGGAATGCACAATATGAAGGTGAGTATTATTTAGGAACTTCACTTGCTCGTCCAATAATTGCCGAAAAACAAATTGAAATTCTAAATAAAGAAAAAGCCAGTATGGTTTCTCATGGTGCTACAGGAAAGGGGAATGATCAGGTTCGTTTTGAAATTGCATATTATGCATTGAATCCTGGAGTAAAAATATTGGCTCCTTGGAAAAATGAAGAATTCTTAAAAGAATTTCCAGGACGAAAAGAAATGATTGTTTTTGCTAAGGAAAATAATATTCCTATTAAAGCGACAAAAAGTGCACCGTGGTCTAGTGATGAAAATATAATGCATATATCTTTTGAATCTGGAGTATTAGAAGACCCATGGTTTAAACCACCAAAGGAAATGTATGAATATACTTCTTCACCAGAAGAAGCACCTGACAAAATTACAGAAGTTTCAATTTATTTTGAAAAAGGAATTCCTGTAAAAATAAATGGAATAAAAATGAAACCGTTGCAAATTATGCAAAAGTTAAACGAGCTTGGTTCTGTAAATGGCATTGGGCGTCTTGATATGGTTGAGAATCGTTTTGTTGGAATGAAATCCCGTGGTGTTTATGAGACACCAGGGGCAACGATACTTTGGAAAGCACATCGCGCAATCGAAAGCATAACAACAGATCGAGACTTGATTCACTTACGAGATAAATTAATGCCTGAGTTTGCTGAGCTTACTTATAATGGTTTTTGGTTTTCAGATAAAATGAAAGCCTTGAATGTTTTCATTGAAGAAACTCAAAAATTTGTTACAGGTACTGTACGACTTGAATTGTATAAAGGCAATGTGTCAGTTACAGGTCGAAAATCAGAATATTCACTTTATGATTTTAATTTAGCGACAATGGATAAAGATAGTGGAACTTATGAACCAAAAGACGCTATTGGTTTTATAAAAATACTGTCCTTACCACAGCAAATTCAAAATATTAAAAGGAATAAAAAAATCCATGAAAACAAAAAATAAAAAACTCTGGCAGAAAAATAATTCAAATGAATTAGATTCTTTTGTTGAAGATTATACTGTGGGCATAGATTATATTTTGGATTATGAATTAGTTAAATACGATGCAATTGCATCTATTGCTCATGTAAAAATGCTTTGCAGTATAAAAGTAATTACAGAGGAAGAGCAGAAAAAATTAATTAAAGGATTAAAAATAATTCTTAATAAAATTGAAGATGGAGAATTTGATATCGAAAAAGAAGACGAAGATTGTCACACTGCTATTGAAAATTTTCTGACAGAAAAGTATGGAGATGTTGGAAAAAAAATTCATACTGGTCGTTCACGAAATGATCAAATTCTAACTGCCATACGATTACATATGAAAGAAAAAACAAAAGAATTAATAAGTGAAATAGAAAACTTAATTCATTCATTTGAGAACAAGATAGATCAGTATGGTGATGTAGTAATGCCTGGTTATACGCATATGCAAAAAGCTATGCCAAGCTCTGTGTCATTATGGCTTGGATCTTTTATGGATTCACTTAAGGATGACCTTGTTTGTTTGAAGGGTATTTCTAAAGTAATTGATCAAAATCCGTTAGGTTCAGTAGCAGGTTATGGGGAAAATGTTTTTGGCCTTGATCGAGAGATGACTACAAGGCTTTTAAAATTTTCTCATATCCAAGAAAATCCTATGTATTGTGCAATGTCTCGTGGAAAATTTGAATTCATGCTTTTGCAAATAATATCTTTCGTAATGTTTGATATTAATAAATTTGCAACAGATTTAATGTTGTACACAACTTTCGAATATAGTTTTTGCTCATTACCTGATAGTTTTACAACTGGTTCAAGTGTGATGCCACAAAAACATAATTATGATGCTGTAGAACTTATGATTGCGTACTGTTCAATGTTTCCAGCTATCGTGTCTGAGATACAAAATGTAATTTGGAAACTGCCATCAGGCTATAGTAGGGGATTTCAGCTCACGAAGGAACCATATCTGAAGGGAATGAAAATAAGTCTTGAGACAATCAAGATTGCAAGCCTGGTGGTCGATAATTTAATTATGAATGTAGATAAATTAAAAAAAGCGTGTACGAAAGAATTGTATGCAACCGAAGAGGCATATAAACTCGTGAAAAATAAAAATATACCTTTTCGCGAAGCATATAAAATTATAGGAAAGAAATACAATAAGTTGTCAGGCAAGACCTAATAACTCAATCTCAGCTATGGTGTAGATTACGGAGGTTGGACTTCTGCACTTCTTGTAAAGAAAAATATCAAGGACTACCCTTGGTATTTTTCTTTGTTTAAAACCTTGCTTTTTTATTTAATTTGTGACATAATATAAACTTAGGAATAATGAAGTGCCTAAAAAAAAGACTTCAATAATAGTACATTAAAACTTAATATAATGAACAATATAGATACAGAAATTTTACATCGAGATACTTTTAAAGTTGGGGAAGTTTTTTTTAATAATGCTAAGGGGATAATGAAATTAGACCTTTCAGAATATTTTGAAAATGTTATATTAAAACCAGCAAAGGAAAGAACCATATCTCTTGATATAGTTAATAGATTTTCTTTGATAGAATATATTTTACCAAAAGACATGTGTAATACAAAAATTTTGGAAAATACTTATTCTGTTCCACCTTCGGATGATGAATTTTGGGCAATACTGTATTTACTTATTTTTGAACCATATCTTGGTAAGGAAATTCTTAACTATTCTATACAAAAAAATAAAAAGTATGTTTTGCACCGCACACTTCCGAATGGAAATTATGGTGATGTAACTATAAGCCCATTTTTAAATAAACTCGAGATTTGTGGAGACAACAACTTCGGTGTTATTTTTAGAGGAAGTTGTTTGCATCGTGAAGGTAGGATATTCTTATATCCTAATAGTTATTAAATTAATAAATTTAATAAAATTTAAACACTAGATTCTAATACAGAGCTAGTGTTTTTTTATTTTAGAATATCTTTTAAGAATGTTTCTAATTCTTTACCGGTGATTTCGCGGAAGCCTCCAGATTTTAATGGGCCAAGTTTTATATTCATAATTCTATTTCTTTTTAGATCTTGAACTTCTTGGAAGAGGGCAGAACACATTCGGCGGATTTGATGTTTTTTTCCTTCAGATAAAATTATTCGGAAGGTAAAATCATTTACAATAATTACTTTACATTTTTGAGTGATGTATCCTTCGATGTTTACACCATTTTCCATTTTTTGTTTAAAGCTTGAACGAAGTTTGTTTTTTGTTTTTACTGTATATTCTTTTTCGTGTACATATTTTGGATTTAAAAGTTTGTCTGTGATACGTCCATCATTTGTTAATATCATTAACCCATGAGAATTTTTATCTAGTCGGCCGATTGGGAAAATATCTTTTGGAATATTTTTATCTTTTATATTTTCTTTAATATCTTTTTCTTCGTCGGAAGGGGAGTGAGTGATAACATTTACAGGTTTATTATAAGCATAGTAAACAAGTTTTTTAGTTGGAGTTTTTCCATTTCGTACTTCTACTTTATCAGTTTCATTTACTTTACTTCCGAGTAGGGCTTTTTTACCATTAATAAAAACCTGACCTTTTTCTATAAGTTCATCCGCCCCACGTCTCGTGGAGATGTTTTTGTAGGCCAAGTATTTGTTTATTCGCATTGGAAATTCATCCATATATTTACATTAGCATAAATTATTAAATTAGCTAAATAAAAAAATCACCCTTAGTCGAATTGGGGGTGATTTTTTAGGTTAATAATAATGTTTTGAATATTATTGTTTTGGAACAGTTGGCATATTTGGTCTTAGTGTTATTGTTTGTGCAATTACACTGCCGTCTGGGTTTGCTGTTCCATTTACACTTACTTGGCTACCGATAGCTACATCGGCAGTTGTTCCGGTTCCAGTTTTCATAACAGTTGTTTTGTCTGTATAGAAAACGATTTTTGAACCTGTGCCTGTTTGGGAAACGTCCGTTCCTTGTCCCGGAGTAGAAAGTTCTACGGTGATACTTGTAGCATCTTTGGCTATAACTTTTCCAAAAACACCACCATTACCTCGCATTCCTTTTACGTTTACATTACCAAACCCTCTCGCACCAAACGCTCCTTGGTTCTGAGCCATTGGATTATTATTTTTACTGTTAGCATATTGTGTGCCAGCGTAAAAAGAAATAACTGCTAAAACCACAAATCCTGCTACTAAAATAATTGTTTTTTTGTTTTGCATATTTATTTTTTTAAATTAATAATTTTGACCTTTGCTTGTTTCCCGGCAAATATGCTTTTGAAAACCGCACATAATTTTTTGCTAAAAATTTGCTATGCTCGGCCCGCCGGCCTGCGCAATGCTTTTCAAAAGCATATTTGCCGGAAAACTTTATTCATATCGAAGTGCATCAATTGGATTAAGTGATGCAGCATGTTGGGCAGGGTAGTAACCGAAGACTATACCGATGACCGTAGAAACTCCGAAAGCAAGCAATACTGACGAAAGAGAAACCTGCGCTTGTAATATTCCTAGATAGCTTACACCAAAAGAAATAAGCCACCCGAGGAGGACACCAAGTGCTCCACCGATAAAAGTAAGCATGATTGCTTCAGTTAAAAATTGAGTGTTGATATCTTTTCTCTTTGCACCGATTGCTTTTCGTAGTCCAATTTCTCTCGTGCGTTCAGTGACTGTAGTAAGCATCATATTCATAATTCCAATTCCTCCAACTATCAATGATATACCAGCCACAGCTGCAAGAAGAGAAGTAAATGTTCCAGTGACTGATGAAGCAGTTGCTATGATGTCTGCTTGGTTCATTGTATTAAAATCTATTTTTGTTGAATCTACTATGTTGTGACGAGTGGTTAGTAATGTAGTTATGTCTGTTTGAACTTGAGCCGATGCTTCTGAACTTACTGCAGAGACATCTATTTCACTTAAGTATTTATTTCCTGTTAAGTATCTTTGAGCAGTTGTGTATGGAATAAAAATCATATCATCTGCATTTCCAAAACCAGAACCTCCTTTTGAAATCGTTACTCCTATGACATTATATTCTGCTCCTGAAATTCTTATCTTTTGACCAACTACTCCAGTTGCGTCTGCTCCAAATAAGTCATCTCTTGCTGTCGGTCCTAGAACTGCAACCTTTGATCCACTTAATACATTTTGTGAAGATATAAAAACTCCTTCATCGACTGCAACATTTCGAACAGTTGCATATGATGGTTCTGTTCCCATAATACTCGTGTTTGTATTTGTTCCTGTGGCTACGACTTGTTTTCGTGAACTTACCTCACGAACAACTCCAGCTACATTTGATATTTCAGATTGTATTGCATCTGCATCAGCAACTGTTAAAGATTGTGCCCCTCCACGAGCTGCACTTGGTCCACCACCAAAAGATCTTTGAGCGCCAGGCATAACCATAACTAAATTTGCTCCGATCGAATTTATTTTTGATGATATGGAATTTTGTGCTCCTTGCCCTATTGCTGTCATTGCGATGACTGATGCAATACCAATGACAATACCAAGCATTGTTAATCCAGTACGAATTTTATTTGCAGATAAAGCTGAATATGTTTCTTTTAAAATATCTTCTATTTTCATAATTTTATTTTTTGTTATTTAACTTTGTTTTTGCGTGAGATGAAGAATCTTCTACTAGTAATCCATCTTTAATAAATAAAATTCTATCTGCGTGACGTGCCACATCTGGTTCATGAGTTATGAGTATTATTGTTCTTCCATGTTCTTCATTCAATCTTTGAAATGTGCCTAATACTATTTCACTTGTTTTTGAATCAAGATTTCCAGTTGGTTCATCAGCTAAAATCAGAGATGGATCATTTACTAAAGCACGTGCTATCGCCACGCGTTGTATTTGACCTCCTGATAGTTGATTTGATAAATGTAAAAAATGTTGTTTATCAAGACCTGCTAATTCTAAAACCATTTCAGCTTTTTTTGTTCTCTCCTCTTTGTTTATTCCTTCATAAATTAAAGGCAACATAACATTTCTCAATACTGTCGTTCTTGGAAGTAAATTAAAAGATTGAAAAACAAAACCTATTTTTTCTTTTCTTATGTCAGCTAACTCGTTATCAGATAAAGTAGAAACATCTTTTCCATCTAGGAAATATGTTCCAGCTGTTGGTTTATCAAGAGCTCCTAATATATGCATTAGTGTTGATTTACCAGATCCTGACGGGCCCATAATAGCAACGAACTCACCATCCTTTATAGTAAAGGAAACTCCATTAAGTGCGCTGTATTCTACGTCCCCAGTTTTATATACTTTTGTTATGTTTTTTATTTCAATCATAAATTAATCTCTTGGCATTCCACCAGCTGCGCCTGCCTTATTTCCACCTACTGCATTAAGTAAGCTCGGAGTTGTCGTACTTTTTGTTGTTGCATTTGTTCCATTAATTGTTTTAGTTACAACAATATCTCCTTCCTTTAAACCAGAAACAATTTCAATCAAAGAGTCACTTGAAGTTCCTGTTGTAACAGTTGTATTTGCAGGTGGTGTTAGGGAGGGGGAACCCGTAACCCCTGTTTGTGCTTTTAGTAGCTCTGTAGTAAATGTTTGTACATAGCTTGTTCCATTTTGATTTTTAACTGCATTTACTGGAACAGTTAGTATGTTCTGTTTTATATTTGTGACAATCGAAGCATTAACACTCATACCTGATTTTATACTTGAATCATTAGTATCAAAACTTATTTTTACATTGTAACTAACGACACCTTGGGACACTGTACCAATGGCGTCGATCTCACTTACTTCTCCAGTTACAGTTAAGTCTGGTATTGCGTCGAAGGTAAGAGTTGTTTTTTGTCCAAGTTTTATTTTTGCAATATCTACTTCATTAAGAGAAACTGTAGCTATTTTTTTTGTAGTTATGATAGTGGCCAATGTTGTACCAGAATTTGCATTATCGTTTGCATTTACGGGGACACTTGCTATTGTTCCACTAAATGGAGCGCGTACATAATATTTAGATAAATTACTTTTTGCATCTGCTAGAGCATTTTCTTTTTGTTTTACAGACAAAAGGGAAGACTGTATATCAAGATCAGCATTTGGAAAAGCATCCTTATTCGTTTTTATAGTAGTTTTTATTGATAGTAAATCAAGCAAATGACTATTTGTTTGTGAAGTATAATTATTTAATAAAGACTTATGTGTTGCAATTGAAGAAGGAATGTCAAAATTACTTTTTGTCATTGAATCATTTACATAGTCAATATAATTGTTTGAATCTTTTATTGCGTCAGCTATAAGTTTTGTTGTGTTATAGGTTTGAGAAATTATTTTTTCTATATCTTCATTATTAGAAGTTCTTGAAGTGTTTTTATAGTCTTCAAAATTAGCATCATAAGCTGTTCTTGCCAAGTTGTAAGAATTAATTACCTTATCTCTATAACTTATAGCTTCATCTTTGTCTGTATTACTGACTGATTCTGCGTATTTGTAAATATACATTCTGCCGTTATTATCAGATTTAAAAAACATATTATTTAAACCGGTCATAATGTTTGGCAGATCTAAAAAAGTATTTGAAACACTGTTGAATCCATCATCGTATGCTTTCGCTAAGTCAGCATTCATATTGTCAGTAGAGTTTTGGTTTTGTAGTTTCTTTAAAGATATTTTTGCATTTTCTAAATTTATTTCTGCATCGCGTACAGTTTTTTGAGCATCAGTGTTGTCTATTGCAAAAAGTGTCTGCCCACTATAAACACTGTCTCCAGCTTTTACGTTCACTCTTGTTATCGTTCCAGAAACTTCTGGTTGTATATTTATTTGATTTGAAGCTGAGACTTGTCCCGTTCCTGCAACTGAAGAAATTATCGTTCCTGTACTTGCTGTTGTAGTGACATATCTAGTTTCACCGGTAGTTGTAGTTGCTTTTTTATATATCAAATACCCAATTACTAAAACTACTATTAGTATAAAAACACTTAATTTTTTATGAGCAGAAATGTAATTTTTAATATTATTCATTGTTATTTAAATCATTATTTAATAATTCTGGACTTGGCATTATTCGTATAAGTTTTGCCTCTACTTGTCCTTTATCATTTGGAGATCCAATCGTCACTATGAAATCATCTATTTTTAAATCAGTTTGTTTTAACTCAGTTCTCATTTGTTCAATTTTTGTATCGTCTTTAATTAGAATAACTTTTTCTGTATTGTCTCTGTCTTGTACTATTATCGTTGGTAATTCAATTTTTATAATTTTTCCTACAGCTCCATGTGCATTTGGAAAATTTCCTTGTGGTCCTCCAAAATCTCGCATCATTCCACCTCTCATCATTCCAAAATTACGTTCATAATTATCACCCCATGCCTTACCAAAATTTGCTTTATGGAAACCAACAGATATTCCAGCAAGAAATACACATAATAATATTATTAGAGATCCTAATATGTAAAAAAATCTTTTAAAATTTTTTGATTCAAACACTTCTTTAATTCCTTCTTTTATTTTTTTCATAAATATTTATTTTTTAAAATGATAATAAAGATTGTCCGACGATAGACATTTTGTTTTTGATAATTTGTTTTACTACATATTTTATTGATAAGAATAAAATAAAAACTAATACAAAGGTGTAAATAATATTTGTAATAGGTAAAGATTCAGCCATGGAATACGCTAGGTCTTTCCAGTAAGAGGAAACATTGCCTGAAAACATTAAAGAAAAGTATTCATAGAAACCTGATTTAGTAAACTCAGTAAATAATGCTTGTGATACTGGGATTAATCCAAACAAGGACAAGGCGCCCAATGTAGAAAAAGCACTTGTTTTTATAAATGCTATCCTTTTGTTTCGAATAATTATCTTGTGCCAAATATTATCAGCCAAATTAACATTTGGTTCATATTTTGCATTTTGAAATGCACTTTGTAATTTTTCATTCATACGTATATATACGTATGAACTAGACGTTTTGGTGCACGTTTGAATGAAAGACAGTATAGTCTTTCTTAAAGAAAAACATAGACATATGATATATGGCGTAAGTGATAAAGAATGCAGACAGTACGTCTATTGAATAGTGTAGGTGTCCAAGTAGTACTACTACGCCGAACATTGCTGATAGAAATAGAAAAATATAGCGTAAACTTTTTTCACGCCAGAATATTAAAGCGAGCAGGAAGGGAAGACCAGTATGTCCTGAAAAGAATAAGTCTCCACCAAAAGTAAATTTATTTACGAAATTACTAGCATTTAAAATAACTGCTTTTGTAGGGAAAGGTCCTAGGTGAGTTAAGCTTATAAAAACTGCTCGAACTACTGTGAAGAGAGCTATGCTTTTTAAAACGAATGGAATTCTTTTTGGGTTATATAGAGAAATTAGTGTTACGAAAACAAACATCACGACTGGTCCCCATATGAAAATAGTATTAACATCAAATTCAGGCACATTGCTTAAAATAATATCTGTTACAGGAGAGCTGGCTTTTTCAGTAGCATAATTGCCAGCATAAAAATTTACAATAAGACTTACGGCTAAAAATAAAAAAGCCACAATGAAAGATATAATAAAATCTTTATCGTGCAATATTGTGACCCACTTTTGTTTCAATATTTTCATCCCGTACAAAATAGGAAATCTTTAGATTTCCATAGTTAATTTACTAATAACGACTATTTAAAGCATATTTAATATAACATTTCCCGTAGCTCAAATAACTATATGATTTTGTACGGGATCATATTTACCATAATAGCACTTATGTATAAGTAGTAAAAGCATTCATTGGTGCAAATTGGTAAATAAAAAAAGCAAACAGTTTGTAAACAAACTGTTTGCTTTAATGGTATTAAATTATTTTAACCTAATACCAAATTTTTCTTTAAGATATTTCCTTTGATCCATCCTGTCGTGTTTAACGTCGAACACGACAAGACTAGCCCAAAGTAATATTACAAAACCGGTAGCACATATTTCAATAGTTGTACCTGCTCTATAAATTACTGGCAATATTATAATTGCTAGAAATAGGAATAGTGGTGCAATGATAACATCATGAAGGATGTCAATAAATTTTCCAGATCTTTTTTCTAGTGTCATAATACAAACAATTATACCTAGTGCAATACATGCAAATAGTAACGCTATGTGCATTATACTATTGCTTTCTTGAAATAAACCTGGTATTGCTCCCGGTCGTTGCTCGTGTAAAATTGTTGCCCCAATTATTATTGGAATAACAAAAAACATGTCACCAATACCAGCCGAGTAGGCTGTTTGGTAGGAGAGCCCTTCTAATTGGTCTCTACCAACATAGACTATTGCTTGGATAAGTCCAAAAATTGCTACAATTGCCCAAATAGGCAATGCCCCTAAAATTAAATAACCCCCATGGAGTTGATTTAAAAGAATTAAATTTGTCATTTTTTTTTGATTTTTATAAATTTAAAAAATTGTTTTTATTTTTCCATACACAGTATAGCTTTTTGAAAACCAGGGAACTGGTGCCCAAAAAGCTATACTGAAATCAAAATATGACTATTTTCAACGATCAAAATACTCTTATAGTATATCATGTTTAGTGTAAAAAGTCAAATAAAAAAGGAGGCAGGTTTTATGCTGACTCCTTTGCAATAATGAATATTGCTAATTTTTTGATTGAATAAATTTTTTTAAAAAAATAAAATCTTTAATCATATTTTTTGTCCAAATAATTATCCAAAAAAATACACCAATAATTATCCCTGTAAATGATGCATCTTTCGTAGTTTGTAAAAATACAAAAGGGAAGTTGTTTGCTTTTGTAAAAGGATTTTTTAATATATCACCAAGCACGATATTGTGTTGGGTTTTGTAGTAAAAAGATAGCAATGTTGTAAGTGTCGGTATTGCGTTTATGATTAATGCAAATGCCAAAAAGACAAAGCCCGCTGCAAATTTTTCTTTAAAACTAATTTCTTTTTTACCAATGATCCCTTCTTCTTCATAGTCAGGAAGTTTGAAATCCTCTGACGATTTTATTAGAAAGATTGAAATGTATATCATTGTAATTTGTAATAAACTACAATTTACCAAAGAAGGTATTTTGTGTCCTTGATTGATAAGAAATACTTGTATTATTACCAATAGAAATATTAGCAATAATAATGCACAAAAAATTAAATTTTTGTTGTCCGATGAATCTTTGTTATTTGATGATTTTTTCATTTTATTATTGATTTTAGATTGTTTTTGAAAACTATTTAAAATAGAAAAGGGCTTTCAAAAACAATCTAAAATAAATTGTCAAAAACCACTATTAGCTAGATATTGGCATTTTGGTATTGATATGTCAATTAGAATTTAATTAGGAATTTCTTTTATAAAATCTTCAATTGCACTACACATTTCTTTGTAAGCATTGTGATGAATATCGTGATCAAATTTTGGAATTATTACAAATTTAGAATTTTTGATTTTCTTAGAGAAGATGATTGCATCCTTGATTGGGGCGAATGAATCTTTTTCACCATGGATGATTAGTGTTGGTATATTTATTTTTTCTAATTCGTATTCTTGGTTGGGCTCAAAGGATTGTCTAAGTGTGTAAAGATGTGCTCGTAATCCAGTGTTTTTAGTATCAGCAAAATTCCTTTGTGTGCTAAAATCCGAGCATTTTATTTTACTGTAATCTACATGCCCACGAATTTTTGGATTGAAAGGGAAGAGGCTGATAATACCAGTTATTATTTTTAATAAAAATCGAATAACTTTTACATAAAATGCATTTTCATCAAATGTTTCAGTAGAAGTGAAAATAAGAGCTGTGACATTCTCTCTATGACCTTTTAAATATTCTCGAGCGATTAATGTAGCAAAGGAGCTACTGATTAATACAAATTTTTCAATCTGGAGATATGTGACTAAATCATTAAAGTCGGCAGTAAAATTTTTTACTGAATAATCTTCATAGTTTGGATATTTTTTTGAACTACCATGTCCACGAATATCATAGGTTAAAATGTTGTATTTATTTTCCAATATTTTTTCGAATGGCCACCAAGCTGAACAAGAGCCGGAAACACCGTGCACAAAAACAAGAGTTACTTTTGTAGGGTCGAAATTATTTTTTCTATAATAAATTCCTTTTTCTTCCCAAAAATATTCTTGCATGTTACATCTCCAAAGTTAGATAATAAACTTCTTCTAGTTTTTCTGCGCTTTTATTTATGTCGTAATTTTTACTTTTTTCTAGACTTGCTTTACCCATTTTTTTTCTTCCTTCCTCGTCTTTTATTATCAGTAATGCTTTTTCTGCTAAATCTTTATGATTTCTTGTTTCAAATAGAAAACCATTACCATCTACAAAGAAACGAGAAGCACTCATTTTAGAATCAGAAATTATTATTGGTTTACCGCAAGACATAGCTTCGAGTACTGCCATTCCTTCAAGTTCTGCTACTGATGGAAGAATAAAAATATCACTTGCATTTAATGCTAGGATTTTATCTTCTTCTGAAACTAATCCTAAGAAGGTGACATGTTTTTCAACATTAAGTTCTTTTACTAATTTTTCTAATTTAGGTCTCAAGTGTCCTTGTCCCACTAGCATTATGTGCACATCTGGATGTTTTTCTGTTATGTGTGGAGTTGCTTTAATTAATGTCTCAACTGATTTTTCTGGGAATAATCGTCCGACAAAAACTAATTTAATTGTATTTTTTGGTATATTAAATCTTTCATAAAAATCACCAAGAGGAAGTATTTTAAATTCTTCTGTATTTATTCCATTACTTATAACATGTGACTTTTGATCTTTCTTGCCTAATTTCTCTAATAATTCACGAGCCATTTCTGATGGATAGATTAAAGTTTCAGCTTTTCCGTAAGTCCAAGCAAGATAAGAATTCCAAGCATTGTTTAATGTTGGTTGAATAAATTTTGGCATGTCCATAAATAAATTTTCTGGTTGAGAATGAGAATGTGCCACGATTTTTATATTAAGTGCACGAGCAGCTTTTATCGCTACGACAGATCCAGACATGGGTAATATCAAATGTATGATATCTATTTTTTCTTCTTTAAATAATTTTTTTAATTCTCTTACGGTAGGGAAGGCCAAATTCCATCCATCTGATTTTGGAATTGGAATACTTCTATATCGATAAGTTTTCACTCCGTTATGATGACTATGAGTTTTGTGTTCTTTTGAGCGAGCACCCACAAATATAACATTATGACCTCTTTCTTTTAAAAGTTTTCCAAAACGTATCGTCGAAACAACTACACCAGATTTATTGTTTCCGATAGGGTCACAAATCATTGCTATATTTAATTTCTTTCGATTTTGTTTTTTATTTTCCATAACATCATTTAAGCTAAAAAATTAATTTTTAGCAACTTTTTTATTTTTATATTTTTTTCTTAATTTAAAAAAGGTGAACAAACAAATTGCGAATACTATAGCTATGATACTAGAGATTTTTGTATAGTTGTCTAAATAAACACCAATTTGTTTATACGAATGGCCAAAAAAGAAGCCTATCGCAAGCAATACTCCGAATTGTAATACATCTGTAATTAAACAAATTCTAGCGTATTTCCCGTATGGTATTTTCAATATACCTGCAGCCATCAATCCGCTTACACCTACTCCGTGAATAAATTTTGAAGCGACGATTGCTTTTGTACTGTTTCTGTTAAAATATTTTTTTGCATTTTCTAGTTTTTCTTCAGAAATTCCAAAATATAATGTCCATTTGTTTAATGATTTACCACTAAATCTTCCGATGAAATAAAAAATGGAGTCCGAGGTTAAGTCACCCAAGATTATTATAGGGAAAGCAATATAAACACTAAAAATTCCTAATGATATTAAAAATCCACTAATGATAGTAGCGAAAGGACCTTCGATTACGATTATTGGAAAAAGTATTAGATATTTATATTGAATGAATAATGAGAGAATGGTCTCCATAAATTTTTTCTGAATCTAAATTATAGCATTTTTCTTAGTTTTAATATTGCTCTATGGTGATAACTCTTTACTGTATTTAAGGGTTTATTTAATATTTTTCCTATCTCGTCAAAAGTCATTTCTTCTTGATAGTGTAAAGTCAAAACAGTTTTGTGTTCTAGTGATAGATTTTCTAATAAATCATTTAAAAATTCTTTGTCCTGTATTTTCTGTAGTGCTTCGTCTGGTAAAATGTTTTCATCTTCTATTTTGTCCGAAAAAGAATCTTTCTTATCTATTGGTTCTAGCTCAGTAAAAGTCGTAGTTTTTTTATTTTTCCTTAAAAAATCTAAAGCGGTATTTTTTGCAATAGTAAATATCCAAGTTTTAAAACTAGATTTTTTGAAATCGAAATTATCAATTTTTTTCCAGACTTTTATAAAAACTTCTTGGGTGATATCTGTTGCATTGTCTTTTCCAACAAAACGCATACTAAAGTTAAAAAGGGGAGGTGTATATCGTTTTATTAAAAAATGGAAATCATCAACATTTCCTTCTTTGTAAGAATTAATTATTTCTTCGTCTGTCCTTTCAAAATACATAGTATAAATGTAGCATAAAAATGTATTTTTTTGTTTTTTTATGTTATATAATATAGATACAATGAATCCACAATTACATTTATTAATAGCCACTTGGGGATATTTTTTATGTATGCTTGTTGTGCTTGGTTTTGGTTTTTTTGTCTTTTTTCAAAAGCCACATAAAACTATCTATACAGTATGGTTAGGGTTTTGTTTGTCTATGGCCCTATATCAGCTTTCTTTTATTATTGGAGTGAATGTTCCAGCTACTTCTCGTTTTGCATATTGGATTTGGTATAGTAATTTTTTTGAAAATATTTTAATGAGTTTGTTTTCTCTTCATATTTTTATTTTGGCAACTGACAGTATGGATAAGTTTAAAAATTTACTTAAACTTATGTATGGGCTTGCTTTTATTCTGATTCCAATGGTAATAATCTGGCCTCATGCCTTTCTAGCTTCTGTTTCACCTAGAGCGTATTTTTTATCTTGGTCTGACAGCACTGGAACATTTTACAATTTAGTAAATATTTATTTCTTCTTAAATTTTATAGCGAGTTATATAGTTCTCTTTTACCAAAGAGCTCGTTCTGGTGTAGAAGGTAGAAAAAGAATTGATTATTATTTATTTGGAATTACATTCGGACTAATGACTGGAATTTTCGCCTTTTCACTTGATTACAGTCTTCCATTTGACCCAGCTTGGTCAGGGTTAATAGGATTGTTTGCGATACCACTTGTATACGGAATGATGAAGAAAGGAATAATGGATATAAAATTAGTTTTCAAAAGAACACTAATTGTAGCATCATTTGTGGCCTTTGTGATGTTTTTGTTTTTAATAGTGTCACTGTTTAGTAGCTGGTTAACCATACACTCACCAGGTTTTGGTTTGTGGATTATGCCACTTATTTTGTCATTAATATTGGTACCAGTAGGTCTTTTCTTTTACAATAAAGAGAGAGATCAGGAAGATTTAAGATATGAATTCACTACAGTGGTAACACATAAGTTTCGTACACCACTTACACGCATACGTTGGCAAACTGAAGATTTATCTGGCCGTGAATTACCAGAAGATGCTAAAGCAGAAATCGATCAAATAAATAGTGAAGCAGTAGAGCTAATTCGTCTTTCAAACTTATTAATAAGTGCTGACAATATGGAACAAAAAAATTACCTTAGATCTTTTATCAAGGTAGATTTAGATGTATTAACTAAAGAAGTACTTAGTTTCTTTAGGAAAACAATTGAATCAAAAAAAATTGATTTAACAATTAACACTGAACCAAATTTGCCATCAATATATGTCGATAAAGAAAGAATATCTTCAGTACTTCATATTTTGATTGAAAATGCTTTGATCTATACAAAGGAGAATGGAATGGTGAAGATAGACATAATTACAGAAAAAGAAACTATACGTTTTTCAATTGAGGACAATGGTATCGGTATTGAAAAACAAGAACAACCGCATGTATTTGATAGATTTTATAGAGGAAGTTTGGCTCGACGAGCCAATACTGAAGGAGTGGGACTCGAACTATACGTAGCTAAAAGTAGTGTCGAAAGACAGGGAGGTTCGATGGGTTTCCGATCTGATGGGCCCGGTATGGGAAGTACTTTTTGGTTTACTTTGCCAGTAGAAAATAAAGAGGAAAAATAATTTATTAAATAAAAAAAGCCCAATAAGATAATTGGACTTTTTTTATATTGTCCTCTCGGCAGGAATCGAACCTGCATCATAACTTCCGCAAAGTTACGTCCTATCCATTGAACGACGAGAGGAGATATTGTTAGATTAACAGTTTTTATAAAAAAATCAAAATTTAGAAACCAACGTACTCCATAATCTTTTCAGAAAAATGTTCTTTCATTTCTACTTCCTTAACATTTTTTTCAAGCATAATTTTTCTTATTTCATCTGCATGTATGTATTCGATAGGCATAGAGACTATCGGCATGACTAATCTCTCTGACATGATGAACAGGGTAGGCTTGCCTTCGGTCTGAACCCAGAAAGATTTTATTTTATCGTAAGGAAAAACACGGTTACGGATTTGTAATCCTTTTGCGTTTATTTCATAAGACACCATATCTGGTTTTTTGATTGAGAACATTGCGATAAGTCCTCCACTTAGAACGATCAAAATAGCAAAAAAATAATTTGCAAAAATTATTGAAGTGATAGACGATGCGACGACAATAACACCAAGAGCCCAAAACCAATCATTGTTTCGTTCCCTCTCATCATATTCAGGAAAGGACCATTGTATTTTATTTGTTTCGTTCATAATTTAATTATACCATAGTAGAAAAAGAAAAAATAAATATTTACAAATCTATAATTGTGTATCAAACCAACATCCTGCATTTAAAGGAGTCAAACTTACAACATCTGTTTGTAAATTATCACTTGTTCTGTTATTACTACCTCTACAATAAATGTGACCATTAAAATATGCCATAATTGAGTACGTAGAATTTGTTTTTCCAGGGACCGGTTCAACGTTAGTATATTGTTCAGTTGAGAAAATAATATTAAGTTCATTGGTTGGTTCAAGCGTAGAATTATTAAATATATTTTTACAGATTGCTTGAGCATTTTTGTAATAATTACTAGTAGTATCAAAACCACCAGTTGATGGTGCAGAATCACAATCTGCACTTGAACTAATAGTTAAAAATCCAGAAAAATTATTCCCTCCTCCATTACCATTTAATTTTGCATAAGATCCGTTACTATCACTATATTCGAGTGCTAGCACTCTTTCAAATTGAATGACACCTTCTTTTAGTGCCGCATATTTTGCATTATTTCTAGCTTTGTTTACGCTAGATAAAATAATAGAAGATAAAAGACCGATAATTGCTACAACAACAAGAAGCTCAATTAGAGTAAAAGCTTTATTAGTTTTTATGTTCTTATATTTCATTTATTTACAATACTTCTTTTTAGTAACAGTTGCTCTTGTATTTTTCTGTGTAATTCAGGGTTAGTTATTATTGCTTTTTGTTTTGGTGTTTGTCCATCTAAAAAAATAAAAATAGATAAAGCGAAAGTTAAAATTACAAAAAGCAGAATTATATAATTTGCTTCTTTTTCGTTTTTGATTAATTTTCCAGAATATTTAATTATCTTACCAGTTAGTTTTTTATTTTCTGGTTCTTTGTTTTGAGTTTTGAACATTTCATCATTTACAGATTTTGTTTCGAATTCTTGTACTAGGGTATTCAAATCTTCTGTTTTGTTAATCTCTTGATTCATTTAATTTTATTTTTTAGGCATTCCGTTTAGGGTGTTTATTTTTCCTACATCCATTTTACCTATTTGAGTTTCGTCCATTTTAAATAATCTCACTCCAAAGTACACAACCAGTGCGATGGTGATAAAATCAATTCCATTATTTAGAAATGTTCCATAATGAATAGTTGATTGGCCCAAATGAAATACTTTTGTATTTAGATCATCCACTCCACCCATCATTGCATTTAGTACTGGGTTGATGATATCGGTAACAAGGGAAGAGACAAATTTTGAAATAGCAGTACCTAGAATGAAACCTATGGCCAGGGTTATGACTCCTTGGTTACGTAAAAACTCTTTAAAGCCACTTAAGCCTCTAATCTTCTTTATTTCCTTTAGTTTTTTCATATACATATATTATATCAAAATTAAAATATTAAAAACAACAAAAATGTCTAAAATAAATTAGACATTTTTGTATTTGCGGAGGCGGTGAGATTCGAACTCACGATTGAGTTTCCCCAATGACAGTTTTCAAGACTGTTGCCTTCAACCACTCAGCCACGCCTCCGTCTATGCTTCGTGCCCTCTCGGGCCCTTCCTTATAATTTATACTAAAGTATATAAATTATTTCTGCAAAAGGCAGAATCAGATTAAATATGAAGCAGTTCATATTTAATAGCCACGCCTCCTCCACTTATAGACATTACTTTATTTTTTACTTTTTTTCAAGTTTTTGTAAAATAAAAACACCCCACAAGAGGGATGTTTTTATTTTACAAATATTAAATTTTTTCCATTAATGAACTTTTAATGTCTTGTGGGGTTTTCTTTGCAATATAAAATATATAAAATATTGGCAAAATACCCATTGTGTTTAATATAAGCAATGCGATAAACCAACGTTTATGGTCTGCTTTTGAAGCAAGCCAAAGGGAATAACCTTTCCAAGCTAATTCCCATACAACAAGCAATGCTAAGCCTATTGTTAAAATTAATTCTGATTTCATAATGTATAAATAATATCAGAAAAAGCCCTTTTGTGCTAATATAAATCCATGAGAATTCTTGGTGTAGATTATGGAACAAAGAGAATAGGACTTGCTATTTCAGATGAAAATGGAAGACTAGCTTTTCCCAAACAAATACTTTTAAATAATGAAAATACCTTCAAAGTATTAGCTGAAATTATTAAAAAAGAAAAAGTAAATGAAATTGTAATAGGGGAGTCTGTGGATTTTTCTGGTAAATTAAATGTTTTATCTATGAGGATAGAAGTTTTTATTACTGAAATGAAAGAAGCGTTTAATTTGCCTGTACATAAACAAAAAGAATTTTTAACTTCTGTCGAAGCACGTAAGTCAAAAGATCCAAAAAATAAGATGACTCAAGCACAGTCACATAGCAAATTAAAACAAAAAAAATCTGGACACATAGATTCATCTGCGGCAGCATTAATTTTACAAAGGTATTTAGATAAAATAAATAATAAAAATGATTAATTTTGAAGATTTTAAAAAAATGGATATAAGAGTTGGTACTATTAGGGAAGTGGAAGCTGTGCCTGACACAGACAAACTTTTGCGTTGCCAAGTTGATTTTAATGAAGTTGATGAAAATGGAGTGAAAAAGCTGAGACAAATTATTTCAGGAATCCATGAATTCTATCCAGATATAAATGTTTTAATAAATAAACAAGTTTTATATATTATAAATTTAGAACCAAGAAAAATAAAAGGGCAGGATAGTAATGGTATGCTTTTAGCAGTAGACGGAGTGGATGGTAAGCCAGTTTTTCTTGTTCCTGAGCATCCAGTTGATGCTGGAAGTAAAATAAGATAATAATTTATGTCACATTTATTTGAAGTAATGCCATTAATCAAATCCATAGGTCTTCTAGGTATATTCTTTTTTGTATTTGCTGAGTCTGGATTATTCTTTGGTTTCTTTTTACCAGGTGATTCACTTTTATTCACTGCAGGTATATTGGCTGGTGCCGGATATTTTAATTTAGTTTTTCTTTTTTTTGGTGCATTTCTTATGGCAGTTTTGGGTGATTCATTCGGTTATTATTTTGGTAAAAAAATTGGTCCAAAAATATTTTCTAAACCAAACTCTATTTTTTGGAATAAAAAAAACATTGAAAAAACGTCAGCATTTTTTGATAAGCATGGAGATAAGGCTATAACATTAGCGCGCTTTGTCCCAATAGTTCGTACGTTTATACCTATCATGGCAGGTGTGGGTAGTATGAAATATAAAAATTTTTTATTTTGGAATATTTTAGGCTCGATGGTTTGGACAGGTAGCATGATTTTTCTTGGATTTTTCTTAGGAAATTATGTTAAAGATATAGATAAATATATTTTACCAATTGTTTTTGTAATAATATTTATATCTTGTATTCCAGTACTCTTTCAATTTTTCAATAAAAAAAATAAATAGTGGCAAAACGATAGCGAGAAAGTCTTATATATAATATAATATTAGTAATGTTTAAAAATTCCCACAAAAATTTTTTTCCAGTACCTAGTTTTCTTTCTGGGCCATCTTTCGGTTTGGATATATCAGAAGAATCAATAAAATTTACAGAACTTATTTCACATAAAGATGGAATAATGTTGGGGCGATACGGCGAGAGAGATGTTCCTGCTGGTGTTATTGAGTCTGGCAAAATAAAAAATCTAAAAAAATTAGAAGAGATACTAACTTCTCTTAAGAAAGAAGAAAAAATTAAATCAGTGCTAGTTTCTTTACCTGAGGAGCAAATCTACCTATTTAGAATAAAGTTAGAAAAAGATGGATTAGAAAACATCAGACAGAGTATAGAATTCTCTTTAGAAGAACATATTCCTATACCAGCGCAGGATGTGGTTTTTGATTATGAAATCCTTAATGAAGACGCTAAAAGTTTAAATGTACAAGTTGCCGTAATACCTTCAAATATTATCGAAGACTACGTTTTAGTTTTTGAAAATTCCGGGATCGATGTATTTTTGTTTGAGCTTGAAGCGCAAGCTATCGTTCGTGCAATTATCAGAAGGGAAGATCCTGATACTTATATGGTTGTTGATTTTGGTAAAAAGAGAACAGGCATTTCTATAGTTTCTAATGGTATTTTGATGTTTACTTCAACTGTAGATATGGGCGGGGTTATTCTTACGAATGTTATTGAGAAAAGTTTCAAAATAAATTTTGAAGAAGCAGAAAAAATGAAACAAAAGTATGGACTTAGTCGTGATTCAGAAAACAGAGAAATTTTTTCAGTACTTTTGAATGGCGTTTCTGTTTTGCGTGATGAAATTTTAAAACATTTTTTGTTTTGGCATACGAACAAAGAAGAGGGAGGTAAGGAGCATCCACCAATCAAAAAAATAATTCTTTGTGGTGGAGATTCAAATTTAATAGGTTTAACTGAGTACCTTTCTGTTAGCATGAAGACAAAAGTTGAAGTTGCGAATGTTTGGGTAAATATAAGTGACGTAGAGAAAGAGATACCTCAAATGAGTAAAGAGCAATCACTTTCTTATGCGACAGCGATAGGTCTAGCTTTAGGAAATTTTGAAAAATGATTAATTTAATTCCAAATGAACAAAAGAAAAAAATTACTGTAAATTTCTATTACAAGATTATTACTGTTGTATTTTTTATGTTTGGAACTGCCGTACTTGTCGCTACTTTTTTAATACTACCTTCATATGTTCTTTCTTCTATCAAATTAGATATTACTGTTCAGAAATTAGATTCACAAAACAAAGAACCGATACCAGAGGTTGATCAAAAAACATTGTCTGTTTTAAATGCATTAAATTCCAAACTAGACTTACTCGAAAAGAGTGAAAAGGGTAAATATCTTGTTTCAAATAAAATTATAAATGAAGTTATTTCAAAAAAGGTTGATGGAATTAAAATAAATCACATTTCTTATGATAGTAGTGCAACAGGACAAAAAATAGTTAATGTGGGAGGCATTGCTTCTAGTCGAGAAAAATTGCTTTTATTTAGGCAGTCTTTTGAGGATTACGCTGCTTTTAAGGATATAAATTTACCAATTTCCAGTTTTATAAAAGGTTCAAATATAGAATTTAATTTGAGTTTATCACCTTTGTAATATGAAAAATAATTTATCAAAAATATATTTAATAATTTCTGTAATCTTCTTAACAATATGTTGTATTGCTTTTGTTTCTTTAAATAAAAAGATAGATGCAACAAAAAAAACAATTGCTGAAAACGAAACAAAATGGCAACAGGAAGCAGAAAAAAGAAAAAATACACAATTGCTAAATGACTCAATAAAAAAAATTCAATCTGAAAAAGATTTACTGGAAACACATTTTGCAAACAGTTCAGACATTGTTCCGTTCTTAGATACACTAGAATCTATAGCAGAGAAGGGTGGAGTAAAAGCAGAGGTTAATTCAGTTGATATACCTAAAGAGAACGATGGTCTGATAGTTGGAATGAATGCATCAGGTAGCTTCGAAAATGTTTATAAATTTATTCTTCTTTTGGAAAATTCTCCATATGAATTAAATTTGATTTCTTTTGATGCACAACAGCAAAATACGCCTGATGCTTCTGGTAAGGTTTCAAAAGTTCCGCAATGGAATGTGTTTTTAAAAATAAAACTTGTAAGTTTTACCCAATAAAAAATATGAATTTTAAAATTTTTAATTTAAAAAAGAGTTTTGTTAAAAAAGATTATAATTATAATATAGCTTTATATTGGCGTATAATAGTCTTTGTTTTTTTTGTTGTAATTATAATTTCTTTTATTTATGGCTTCCTAGTTTTTACAGAAATAAACAAAGATTCAGGTTCTCCTGAGGTAAATAATGTCGATAAAGCTAGTCAAAACAGGAAAGATAGGATAGAT
>JBAXEA010000004.1:0-26314 GCA_037140655.1 bacterium
TGGAAACAAAGAAGGAAATGCTTCAATTAGTTTTGATAATCAAGAGATGTATTCTAATGATGGTTTAGGTACGATGTTAGGTTCTAGTTCAAATCTACTTGCTATAAATGTTGGAAACAAGATAGCTCCTTCTATTATAAAATCTACTGATACAGTTCCACCACAACATTTTTCTATTTTTCTTTCCAATAATTCAAATATGTATGATGGTAAGTATTTTTTATTGTTTGAAACTACAGACAAAGAATCAGGAGTTGATCATTATGAAGTAAAAGAAGGTGATCTAGGGTGGAAAGAGGGAGCAAGTCCTTATCTGCTCACCAATCAACCTCCTACAGGAACGATATATATAAAAGTATTTGATAAAGCAGGGAATACTAGAGTAGAAAAATTTACAGCAGATGTTGTCGTCCCTGAAATATCAATATATTCAAAATTAATAAAAGCAACATCTATTACTGTTTTAATATTGATTATTTTTGGAATAGTTAGATTTATTAAATTTATTTTGTAATTTTATTCAAAATGAAATTCTCCAGTTTTTTCTTTTACCTTACTTTTTAGTAAAGGATATTTTGCAAGCTCTTGGTCTTCGTTTATTAAACGTACTGCTTCCGTGCGAGCTGCTTCTACCATTTTAATATTCTTTATCGCTTCCATTCCGATGTCAGTGATACCCCATTGTTTTGTTCCTCCTAATTCTCCAGCCCCTCGTAAAATTAGGTCTAATTCAGCTAATTCGAAGCCATTTTTGGCTGTTTTCAATGCAGTAAGTCTTTTTATTGTTTTATCACTTTTTGCTTCTGCAAAGACGTAGCAGTACGCTTGGTGATTACTTCTGATGACTCTTCCTCTAAGTTGGTGTAATTGAGCAAGACCAAATCTTTCAGCTCCCTCGATTATGATGATAGTTGCATTTGGAACATTTACTCCGACTTCAACCACTGATGTGGCGCAAAGTATATGTATTTTACCAATTGTAAAATCATGCATAACTTCTTCTTTTTTTTGTTTGCTCATTTTTGAATGAAGTACTCCGATTTCATATTCTTTGAACACTTCTTTCTTTAAACGTTTTGCTTCAGCTATTGCAGACTTTGCTTGTACTGCCATTTCTTTTTCTGGATTAGGTTCATCTATTCTCGGACAAATTACATAAAGTTGTCTGCCATTTTTTAATTCTTTGCGTATTTCTTCGTAAGTATTTAATCTTTTATCTGGAGTAATTATTTCAGTGATTATTTTTTTTCTTCCCAATGGCATCTCATCAAGTAATGACAAATCTAAGTCACCATAAATCGTAAGAGCAAGAGTTCTTGGTATTGGTGTGGCTGTCATTGAAAGTAAGTGAGGGGCAATTTTATCTTTACGAACTAAATTCCTCCTTTGGGCAGTTCCGAATCTATGTTGTTCGTCTATAACTACAAATGCTAAATTTTTAAATTTAACTGATTTTTGTATCAAAGCATGCGTACCTATCAGTATTGGAATTTCTCCATTTGCTGTCCATTTTAAAAGTTGAGCACGAGATATATTTGTCCAATTTTGTTGGCCAAGAGATATGTCTTCTGTCGCTCGCACTCCTTCCCGGAAGGGCAAGTTTTTTCTGGTCGCAGCGAATGCTCCCAAAGACATATCTCTTGGCCCTAAAATCTTTGGTGCAACTTTAGATGGAAATTTACGACAACCAGAACCAGTTATTAAACCTATGTTGACAGGTAAGTGTTTAAAATACTGAATGAAGGATTCGAAGTGTTGTGTGGCTAGTATTTCTGTTGGAGCCATATAAGCAACCTGTAAATTGCCAAAAGTACTTGGTTTACCCTGAGCGTAGTCGAAGGGTCTTTGATTTACTGTCGCGTAGGCCAACGTCGCTGCTACTGCTGTTTTTCCAGATCCTACATCTCCTTCAAGTAATCGGGACATTGGATAGCTTTTTTCGAAATCCGACAACATTACATCTATAGATTTTTTCTGCGATATTGTAGGATCAAAAGGGAAGCGTTTTACGAATTCATCAACTTCTTTTTTTGTTGGTGAAATTTTAAAAGCTTTATTTTTTCTATATTCAACCTTATTGTGTTGTCGTTCGAGTTGAATACAAAAGACTTCTTCAAATGCGAATCTCTTGCGTGCAGAAGTAGCATCATTATTGTTCTTTGGTTTATGGATCCAAATTAAAGCAGTTTTTAAAGAAGGTAAATTGTATTTTTTTAATATATCTTCTGGTATGTAATCATCAAATTGATCTAAGGTTTTTTCCCTAAATATTTTTTCAATGGCATGATAAAACCATTTTGATGTTATGCCTTTTGTTTCTCTGTAAACTGGGTATGAAAAGCCAGAAGTATTTAAATTTTTATTATTGAACAATGTATCATGCGAGTCTATAGGCAAGCTTGTCATTTTTTCAAATTCTGGATTTGCTAAATATATACCGTATTTACTATCTGTAACTTTTCCTGTAAGTTTTACACTGTCTCCCTCATGAATCATTTTCGCTAAATAGGCTTGATTAAACCAAGTTATTTTTATTTTTCCAGATAAGTCTTCTATGTATCCTTCACCCATTGGAATTTTAGAACGGTATCCTTTTTTTGTTTTTAATTTTGAAACTTTTCCATAAACAGTTGCATTTTCTCCAGTAATTAAATCGGCAATTTGTTTTACTTCACTTATGTCACTGTATCGTGTGGGGAAGTGGAACAATAAATCGTGAATAGAAAAAAGGCCCAGTTTCCTTAAGGCCTTTTTTTGGTTTTCATCTAGCCGAAATTTAATTTCAAGCTTATCACTCAATTCCATTGTTTTCTATCCGATTAAGTCTTTTATTTTTTTTGATATTTCATCAAGAGTAAAGTTTGATTTAATCATGAATTCACTAGCACCTAATTTGTTTGCACGGTCTACATCTTTTTCTTCTGATAAGTTGGAGAATACAATAACAGGAGTCTTTTCATGGCCTACTGTCTTTCGGATCTTTTCTAATATCATGAATCCATCGATATCAGGTAGAAGTAAATCAAGTAGAATCATATCGATAGGATCTTTGCTATCAATAGCTTTAAAAGCCTCAGTTCCATTTGATGCTGTTAGGATATTATATCCTTCCTTTTTTAATTTTGTGGCTTCTAGTCCTTGCAAGAAGCTGTCGTCTTCTATTATAAGTATTGTCTTTGGCATATGTGATTTATTATACTATCTGATAAAAACTATCGCAACTTATTTAGTTTCTTTATAAATAGGCACTGTAAAGAAGAAAGTCGTACCTTCACCTTCAACACTTTCGAACCAAATCTTACCTCCGTGGTCTTCAATTATTTTTTTAGCAGTGTAAAGTCCGATACCAGAACCGAAACCTTCTTTCTTTTGGGCTGTCGCATCTCTGTAAAATTTATCAAATACATTTTTCTTGCCTTCTTCTGAAATTCCTATACCTTTATCTTTTACTGTTATTTCTATGAATTCACCTTTTTCTCTAACCGCTATAAATATCTTTCCATGCTCTAAGCTGTATTTGATAGCATTTTCGAAAAGGTTTTGTAATACAATTAAAAACTTTTCTTTATCAGCATTTATTTTTGATAATTCTATGGATGGTTTCAGAAAGATCATTTCTACTTTATGAGCCAATGATTCACCAGATAAATCAAAAATACAATTGTCGATAAGGTCTACGACATCTACTTCAGTAAAGGAATATTTTTTTTCTACGACGTCTTCAACTTTATTTGCTTGCAATAAATCAGAAACGACAGCTATAGCTCTGTCGTTATCTTCATAAGCTTTTTTCATTAAGTTTTCTTGTTCAGCTGTCATCGCTCCTAAATCTCCATCAATGAACATTTTTATAATCCATTTGATTGCAGACAGGGAAGTGCGTATTTGGTGTGCACTAATAGAAACAACATCAGCTTTTATCGACTGACGTTTTTTTAATTTATCATTTTCTTCTTTTAATTTTGTTAACTCGTCTTGTTGCTCTGGTTCCATCCCATTAAAAATTTTAATTAATAATTTTTTTTCTTTTACTTAAGTTCCGTTGAATTTTTAACGGGACAAGTATAGGGATATTATAGCACTATTTTGCGGAGGCGGTGAGATTCGAACTCACGGTTCCGGTTAGGGAACGACGGTTTAGTAAACCGTTGATTTAAACCACTCATCCACGCCTCCAAAACAAGAATAGTATACATTATTTTTATTTCATTGTATAATGGAGATATGACAGAGTCGTTAGTTTTAGACAGAATAAAATTTAATAAAGAAGGAACTCAAAGAGATTTTATTTTAAAAGCAAAAGAAGCATCAAAAATGACATTTTTTGAGCTTTCTAAAAAATTAGATATTAGTCAAAGAACTCTAACAGATTGGAAAAAAGAAAAATTTAATATGCCGCATGCTAAAGCTGAATTGCTTGCAAAATTTACTGGTGTTTCTATTCCTAAAAATTATTCAATAATAAATTGGAATGAACACTTACAAAAGGCTGGAAAAATTGGTGGAAAAAATAAATTTACTAAATATGGTAATGTTGGTGGTGATGAGAAGTACAGAAAAGAAAAGTGGGAAGAATGGTGGAAGACGATTGGTAAATATAAAAAACCTGCAAAAAATTTTAATGCTATTTTAAAAATAAAAATTCCAAAAAAGAATGAAAAATTGGCTGAGTTTATTGGTGTCATGCTTGGTGACGGTGGTATTTCTAAATATAAAATTACTATTACTCTTTCAAATGCTGAAACAGAATACATTTCTTATGTTAGTAAGTTGATTTATGAATTATTTGATGTTATGCCCAAAGTTTATAAACTGAAAGGACATGAAGCAGTAGATATTGTTGTACAAAGAAAGCAATTAGTTGATTTTTGTTTAGAGTTAGGGCTTGTTCTGGGTAATAAAATAAAACAAGAAATTGATATTCCGTTTTGGATAAAAGAAAATAAAGTTTTTTCAATTGCTTGTTTGAGAGGTCTTGTTGATACTGATGGGTGTTTTTTTATACATAAATATTTAGTAAATGGTAAAAAATATTCATACATGAAAATATCTTTTACTAGTGCATCTTTACCTTTGGTGTCGTCTACAGCCAAAACTTTGGTAAGCTTAGGATTCAATATAAGAATAAGTAAGAATCATAAAGATATTCGAATTGAAGATAAAAAATATGTAGATAAATACATAAAAAATATAGGATCACATAATAAAAAGCACTTAGATAAAATAAAGCAATGGAAAAATACAAAAAACATGTTAAAGTAGTAGTGTGTTTTAAGGGAGCCGTGGGAGAGTGGTTTAATCTACCTCTTTGCTAAAGAGGCGGGGTGTAAAAGCCCCCACTGGTTCGAATCCAGTCGGCTCCGCAAATATATGGAAAATTATAAAAATCCGATTGAATCAAAAATTTTATTTTTAAAACAAAAATTAGAAAAATTTGGTGTTGATTTTTCAAAGTGGGGGACAATGAGTTCTAAAACAATAGAACAGCTTCAAAAAGAAATTGATAAAAATGAGATATCTTTAGAAGAAGAAAATGGTGAAATTTTTCGTGTTTTTTCTCTTGTGGCTGGGGATGTATACTACGTTTCTCCAACAGGAGAAAAACTAAAATTAAGAGAGGAAAAACAAATATTTAATGATGGTCGTGAAAGACGTAGAGTTTACAATGAAGCAGTTAATGAAAAAATGGTTTTTGGAGAAAGTCCTCAAAAAGCAATGCTTCGTGGTATAAAAGAAGAGTTGGGAATAGATGATGATTTGATTCTTAGTGAAATCAATAATGAAGAAAATGTTAATGAATCACAGAGTTATCCTGGCATTAAATCAAAAAAAACAATTTATAAATTTGAAATTTTTTTAAATGATAAGCAGTTTAAGAAAGAAGGATATGTTGAAAAACAATCAGACAAAAATACTTATTTTATTTGGGATAAAGTGAGATAGCTTTTATATTTCTTTTAAGAATTTCTCGATTTCTTTTTTAGGATTCTTTTTGTTTACTATGACTCTTTCAAGTAGGGAAAATATTGGTAATTTTTGAGATTTTTTACCTAGCATGCCAAACATTGATGATATGGATACAAAACCTTCACTCATGAAAGTTGTTTTACCTTTTTCAAAAAGTTCTTTTCCAAGTTTTCTATTTTGTGAATGCTCGCAATATGATGTAGCGATAAAATCTCCGACACCAGCAGTACCGAGAAGCACACGTTCGTCTAATTTTAATATTTTCATTATTGCCACCATTTCTTCTATGGATCGCATTGCCAGGTATCCTTTGGTATTATTTTTTTCTCCATGACTGTCTATCATTCCGAAAAAGATAGTATAGATATTTTTTAGAACAGCTGAGATAGCTACAGAATGAACGTCCCTATGGTATTCCAATCTTAATTTTGAGCCGGTAAAAAGTTTTATGATTTTATTGTAAGTATTTTTTTCTTTTGTGGCCAGAACTCCATAAGCCATTTTATTTTCACGAATTTCTACAGCAAACATAGGTCCTGAAAGTAGGGCGTATTTGGCACCTTTTACATCGTTTTCGATTAATTGATCAATACTTTGTCGGCTCGTGGTGGTAATACCTTTTGATAAAGATATCAAAGTGGCGCCTTTTTTGAAGCAGGTAGCTACTTCTAAAAGTACGACTTCTTCTACCCAAGATGGAATACAAAGAAATATAAAATCAGCACCAGTGACACATTCTTTTAATGATTTACCACTAGCATTTTTTAATGGATCTCTGTCATATATTTCTATATTCTTATTTTGCTTATTTTGTTTAAGTAAATGAAAAATGGCTAGACCAATATTGCCACTTCCGATAATAGTTATTTTATTTGTTTGCATGTAAAAATTATATGCCTATTTTTTAATTTATTCAAATATACTTAATACTTTATAAAGATTTTAGTTGTGTTATTATGGGTCTATGACATTTTGGGACAATATCAAACATAATTTTTGGAAATCTATTTACAGGTTTTTTATACCAATTCAAAAAAAGCTTTTACACTTAGGTGTCGTTAAACATTCTGATGAAAGGCAGAGGTATTTGCTCGGTTGGCTTACACAAGGTAAAACATTAGAAGATTTGAAAAAACATTTAGATGAAAAATGGAATTTCGGTAATAATATAGTTGCGTGGGTAGACCATGGACAAGTATTAGGCTGGAGAAAATTAATTGATTTTCATCACCAATATCATTTACGAGTTTTCAAAGATGGAGAGATAAGAGGTCATTTTGAGTACACGCCAGAGGCCAGACCTTGGGCACATTTTTTAGAAAAAGGGGAAGAAGAAAGAAGAGGGGACTTTTTAGGTTTCCTAGGAGATTTTGTTACTCAAGAAAAAACTATTTCACATTTAGAAATGGACAGAGATGCCTTTAATCACAAGTCTCATATAACAATTGAACAAATTAGAAACAATTAATTCATATTGACAAAATCACTTAAATAGTGTAATCTATAGATAGTTAAATAGTTCCTTGAAAAATCTTAGCTCTTATTTTAAAGAGTTTTTTAATTTAATTAGTTTGTTCTGGACGTTAATTTAGCGTTTAGAATTAACTAATTAAATTTTTATAAACACATTTAAAGTAAAACGCTATGAAAAAAGAGAATGAAAATGGCATAGATCAATTGCCAACAATTACAAAAGACAGCTTAAGTTTAAGCAATGTTGATGATTACAATGAAATGTTTTCATTAGTTAGAAATGATTTTGGTAGAAGTATTAAATTACAGTTGTACCACTTACCTTTATTTTTTTCTTCTGACGAAGAATCTACTCTGGAAAAAATTAGTGATTCACTAATGTCTTTTTCAAAAGAAGAATCAATTGAAATATTTAATCATTTTGGTTTCATGTTAAAAGCTAGAATCTTAATAAATGAAAACAATGGAGTAAATTATTTCCTAGCAAGGAAATTGGGAAGTACAGCAATTTTAGCAAGAGCTTTTCTGTATGTTAACAGAAGAGATTTTCCAAAAGAAACACCTTTTACAACTATTTACATGGACGAAGATCCTCAACTTCCTTATACGATTGCAGAGATGCTTTCGGAATTAAAAGGGAAGGAAGGAGAAGAGTTTATGCAGGAGTTAGGTGTTAAATTTGCTTATCTTCTTGCTATTTGGGAGTTAAACGATAATCCTGATGAAGAAGTTATTGGTTTGTTGAATATCAGTTTAGAAACCAATGATGTTATTCCACTTAGTTTACCTTTTCTTTCTGCTGTACAAGATAAAGCACCTGTCTTTTTTGAAAATTTAAAAGTTTCTCTACAAAGTAGAGACTTTCAAGAAATGAGAGCAATGTTTTATGAATTGTATAAAAGAAATACAATCATTATGTATGACAGATTTGAAGATGGTAGTGTTTCTATTAATTCAAAATCTACAGGATACTTGAATGATCTATTGGGTAAAGAAGAAGACGAAAATGAAATTGAAAATTTTGATTAAAATCAAGTCTAATGGAAAATCAAAAAGAAAATATGGAAAATCCATATGTTGATTCAATCGTCAAAGTTCTTCCTACGTTAGAGATTACAGAAAGTTTGTCTGCTGAAGTTATTAGAATTTCTAAATTATTTATTAGTCACTTAGAAAGTAAGAGTGGTCCTTATAATAATAAAAGTAAAAAAGAAATAACTTTATCTGTAAACAAACGTAAAGAGCTTGTGATGAGAATTTTAAAAATTCTTGTAGAAGCTTATGTCTCAAACCAAATAAATCTTACCGATATTCAAAATGGTAAGGATGTAGAAAAAATTGTTAAGAAACTTGGCAACTTGAAAGAAATTCGTACATGGCTTGAAGGCAAGGGAAATATCGCTCAAGATATTTTAAAGCAATCAAAAACAGAAATGACTTTTCAAGCTTTGTATGGTCTTAAGCTAACCAATAGTACACGTTTTTTCTATGATAGCTTAGAAGCTTATCAGTCCAAAACAGAAGAAATGTATGCTTGGATGAGAATGGTATCTTTCTTTATTGATAGAAAGTCCTCAAGCGATAAAAGAAATTTTATGGACGCTTGGGGAATAGAGAAAGCCTGGAACCTTTCTAAGATAATGTCATTTTTTCTTGTAAATATAACTTTGGAAATTGATAAAAAGGAACTAGAAGCCGAAGATCTTTGTGATTTTTGGACATCTTTTGGTGACTATGATCAATGGGAAAAAGATATTGAAAGGAAAATTATAACTATCAGTGATGAGGGCCAGTGGCTTTGGAAGGTGTATAAAGGAAGTTCTATTCAGAGAATGATTGATCAATGGAAAAAATCTAAATCAAATTTTATTTTAGAAACATATAAGTCTTTTCCAGTTTCAAAAGAGTCTAGAGATTCTTTAGATAAATTGGATACAGTCTTTAAGGATGTTTTGTCATATGGCAGAGGATCTGTTAAGAGGAGGGATGAAAATGTTGATGATATAAAAATCAGAAATAGGGTTGATAGATTTTTGATAGATCTTGGAATTAAATTTCTTCATGAATTTTTTTCTAGTCGACAATATCTTTTAAAGTATATTTCTTTCGAAATGCTTAGTAAGATTGTTATGTACGACATATCTATGGGAGGAAAAAAGATTTTAGAATCAAATTGTCCACCTGATTTTTATTTTTCTGAATTAAAAAAGAAAAAGAAGTCATTATTAGATTTTTTCACTGAGTTAATAACAGAAGATAAACCTTTTGGCTTTTCTTTTGAAAGCTTAGTCGAAGATAGAAAGAATTTCAATAAAAGAAAAACTAACAATCAAATAGTTGAACTAGAAAGAGGAATAATCAATATTATAGGTTGTTCTATTTCTGATATTTCTTTTAAGGAGTTTATTCATTCTATAATAGATCAGGTAGATTTGAGTGCTGTTCCACTTGAGATGACTATTGCTATGTATCTACTTGGTGATGATACTCCAGTAATTGTTGAGAAATTAAATTCTTATAAGTATTTTTCAGTCTTAAAGCATGTTTCTTTCAAAAAATATTTTGATTATGAAATTCATAAAAAAATAGAAGAAAGAAATAATAATTTAGGAATTGAAATTATTAAAGATTAAGTTAATTAATATAAATTTAAAGCCCGTTGCATGCAACGGGCTTTTTTTAATTTGTTTTTGATTCAGGCATTACGAGGTCCCAAAGTTTTCCAGCTATGTTTTGTGGTTTGCCGAAAAGAGGGTAGTGATGTAAGTCTATGAATGGCAAACTGTTGCATTCTATGACGCCACAGTTTTTTTGCTCTTTCCAAGATTTTGTTATGTCTTCCATTATAAAGTCGACACCGACAAGTGGATCCTTTAAATATGAACCTATGTGTTCTAGCATTTCGATATTGTCAGGGTGAGTTATGTTAGTTACTTCAGTTGTGGTTCCACCACAACCTCGACTAGTTTTTTGAGAAAAAGTTATTTGCCTTCCTTTTTCTACTACATCATCCATTTTTATGTTTTGTCTTTCTAATTCTATTTTACTGTCGTCATCTATTGTTATCGGATGGTATAAAATATTTGTTATTCTTTCTGGTCTTTTGTTTTCTTCTTCCCAAAGTTCCTTTAGTGTATGTATTCCATCTCCTGTGACCATGGGAGCATTTCGTTCTATGACACCAGCTAGTTTTTCTCCGACTAATGTTCCACGGAAAAGGTAACCACTCAATTCTTCTTCTATGACCACGATAGGTGAAAGTTGATTAGCTTTTTTAAATGCTAAGATTAAATCTTTTTCTGTATTTATGTGAATAGTGGTATGCCTTGATCTTGATCCAAGATTTGGTTTTGTGATTACAGGTTTGTTTATTCTATTAAATATTTTTATTGCTTGTCCTTTTGTCCAAGCAGTTCCGCCATTTGCTACTGGTATTCCTTCTTTTTGGAATTTTCCTTTCATTATTCCTTTATTGTCCATCCATTTTAGAGAACTTGATTCATTTATGCTTGGTCTTGGTAATCCATCGAAAGTTATAGTTTTTCCTTTATATTCAGCAACATAAATATCGCAGACTCTTCCTAAATGAAATTCTTTCATTTTTATTCCACGCTTTTGTGCTTCTTCCCAGAAACATCTCGCACGCCATGAATTTTTTTCATTTGGTTCGTAAGTGTAATGTCCCCATTTTAAATATGTCATTAGTCTAAAGAAGGGCAGCGATACTCTATTTGAAATAGCTTCAGCTGTGTTTTTAAAAAGCATTTCCATGAAATTAAAAAATGGCTCACTTAGTAGTCCCATCACCACACACATATAAGCGATAAAATGTATTTCTTGTGCTGGTTCACAATCTTTGCAATGTTTTATTTTCATTTTTTTATTATAGCAGAATTTTTTCCCCTAAGTCAGACATAGGGGTTAACCCCTATGTCTGACTTAGGGGAGCTAAACCTGGTTTCGGGACTGATTAGTGTGCAATCGTAAAAGCGATTATTTTTTTAGCTCCAGCTTCGCGTAATACTTTCTTTGCTTCATTTAAGGTAGCTCCGGTTGTGGTGACATCATCTATTAATATAATATTTCTATTTTTTATAATATCTTTATTTTTTACAGCAAATGAGCCAATAATATTCTTAATTCTTTTTTGTCTGTTTTCGATTTGAGCTTGATGTTCCATATCTTTCGTTTTTATTAGAATGTTTTTTTCTAAAATAAAATGCACATCTACGCCATGGCGTAGATGTGCATTTTGATTATCAATTTTAATTAAATTATTACAGATAAGCAGTGCTTGATTATAGCCTCTTTCATTATTTCTTTTCCTTGATAAAGGTATAGGTATTAATATCGGATTTTGAAAATTATTCATAACCCTTAAATCAGCAATTTCTTCTATTATTCGCCCGTACATATTCTCTGCAAATATTTTTGCAAATTCTTTTTTACCTTTGTATTTAAGAAGCCAGATTGATTTTTTAACTGGTGGATGTCGGTAGTCATAAAGAGGGTATATCCAAGTAGCACTTTCTCTTTCTGCTTCTGGAAAAGAAGAAAGACATTTTATGCATAAATTCGTCCCATTTTCTCCACAAGAAATACATTTTATGGGGAAAACTATATTTAATATAGTGTTTAAAAATGCCATATATGTTATACTTTATGTATATTTTATCATAAAAACAACAATGGATAATCCTTTTAAAAACATACTTTCAAATATAAAATTATTTAACAACACCGGGGGTGATGGTGCTGTTGGTATAGACATCGGATCTTCGTCTATAAAAATAGTAGAAATAAAAAGAAAAAAAGGAAAAGTCATGCTTCAAACATATGGGATGATTTCTCTTGGATCGTATGCTGAAGTTGATTTAGGAAAGGTTACAAACCTTCCACCTGAAAAAATAGTAGAAGCAGTAAAAGAAGTTTTGAAACAATCAGCAGTTTCTACGGCAAACGCAGCTTTTTCTTTACCCGTTCAATCTAGTCTAATTTTTACTGTTGAAATTCCTCCAAATGTAAAAGAGAGTGAGATTCCTTCGATAGTTCCAAATGAAGCAAGAAAATATATTCCAGTTCCAATTACCGAGGTTTCTCTTGATTGGTTTTTAATACCTCAAAAAGAAAGTTCTTTCGAGCAATCCAGTAATCCTGATGTGCCCATAGCTCCACAAAAGAAAGAAGTATTGGTCGTTGCAATACAAAATGATGCTTTGTCAAAATATAAATCAATAGTGAATGATGTTAAATTGAATGTTGGTTTTTTTGAAATTGAAATTTTTTCTTCCATAAGATCAAATTTAGAACATGAGTTATCCCCAGTTTTGCTTATGGATTTTGGTGCATCACGTACCAAATTATCATTGATTGAGTTTGGGGTTATAAGAAGTTTCCATACCATACCTCGCGGGGGAGCAGACATAACAGAATCAATTGCTCAATCATTAAGCATTCCATTTAGTAAAGCAGAAGAAAAAAAGAAAAATTTTGGTTTATATGGAGATCCTGAAGAAAAAAACTTAGCAGATATAATAAAAGTTCATACTGACTATATTTTTTCTGAAGCAAATAATGTTTTGTTAGGATATGAGAAGAAATACAATCAGACTATCAGTAAAGTTATCTTAACGGGTGGTGGGTCAATGTTAAAAGGACTAAAAGAAGTGGCTGTCGGTAATTTTAAAGCAGGAGTAGAGACAGGTGATCCTTTTTCTAAAGTAGGTGCACCTGAGTTTTTGGAAAAAGTTTTAAAGACTGTCGGTCCAGAATTCGCTGTTGCTATAGGACTTGCTTTAAGAAAATTAGAATAGGTGATATAATATTAAGAGTATTATTTTAATAATAAAATTTCTTACGAGATGGATCAAAATTTTCAAACATCTTTCATACCAAAAAGACCAATAGCACAAGAGACTAGAGTTTCTTCTGGTTCTTCTATTAATTTATTTACGATTCTCGCATTGTTTTTGTTTTTTGCTACTATTTTAGGTTCAGCTTTCTTGTACTTTTATAAAGTATCTTTAGTTGCGAAAGAAGCTGATATGCAAAAGCAATTAAATGTTGCAAAAGGTGAATTTGAAGAAAAAGATATAAACAGATTAAAAGAAACAGATATACGCTTAGGTAGTGCCACAGAAATATTATCAAAACATATTGCTATTTCACCAATTTTTTCAATGATAGGTTCAGTTACAATGAAAACAGTTCGTTATACAAAATTTTCTTATAATTTAAATGGAAGTGTCGTCGGAGTTAGTATGGCTGGTCAAGCAGTAGGGTACCGTGATGTTGCACTACAAGCAGATATTTTTTCAAAAAATAAAAATTTCATTGATCCAGTATTTTCAAATCTTTCTTTAGATGCAAAAGGTAATGTTTTATTTGATTTAAATTTTTCAGTTGATTCAAGTGTTGTGAATTACAAGCAAGTATTAAAGACTGCTAATAGTACGAATTAATTAAAATGAAAAATAATATTATACCAGTCATTTTAATAGGAATTGTCATAACAGGATTTTTTGCATTCATTAAACCTACTTATGATCAAACAACAGTTATAAATACTCGTTTAGCATCTTACGATGAAGCACTTTCCAATGCTAAAAATCTTAAAAATGAAAGAGATAAATTGACCAAGATATATAATTCAATTGATCCAAAAGATTTAGAAAAACTTCGTGTCTTATTGCCTGACAATGTAGACAATATTCGTTTGATTCTTGAAATAGAAGGGATAGCTAAGCCTTATGGCATGACATTGAAGGATGTGAAATACGATGCTGCCCCTGACACCAAAGGTGCAACTGCAAATGGAGCACAAGCCGTAAAACAAAGTGGTTATGGAACTTGGAATTTAGCATTTTCGACAGAAGCTTCATATACTAATTTTGTTTCTTTTTTGAAAGACCTAGAAAGCAATCTTAGAATAATAGATATAGAATCAATTGATTTTTCACCTTCTGCTGTTACTGCTGGTGCAAATCAAACACCTTCCAATAATTATAAATACAATATTAAATTTAAAACCTATTGGTTAAAAAATTAAAATGAATTCAAAGATAAAAACCATAATAATAGCAGTAGTCGTTGTGATAGCCTTAGTTTTGGTTTATATTTTTTTGATTAAAAAAAGTCCAGAACAAGCTGGTTTGACATCTTCAACCTCTGCTCCTTCTACCACATCTTCTGGCACGAGTACTTCTGCTGCTGCTGATACTCCTGTTGATACTGGTTTTCTAAATAATCTTTTAGGAATAAAAAACATACAATTAAATACTTCGATATTACAGGACAACTCCTTTAACAGTTTGCATGATTCTACTGTCACACTTAATCCCGATGGTACAGAAGGAAGAGATAATCCTTTTGCACCGATAGGATCAGATCCTGTTGCTCCTAGTATTTCAAGTTCAACTGTTCAAAACAATTTACCCGCAAATGCAATAAGTGGATTAAACAGTAATGGATCGGTTGGTAATACGAGTGGTGCAGGTTTAAATACACAGAAGACAAATTAATTCAATATGAGTTTTTTAGAAGAATTAGCTAAAAAAGGCTTAATCAAAGAAGCCCAAATAGGCGAGATAAGAAATCGTGCTAGGGAAAAGTACGATGGTGACATAGATGATACGCTGGCAGAAATGAACATTCCCGAAGATAAAATTCTTGACATAAAAGGAGAATATTTTTCAATGCCTACTAAAAAAATGGGTGCTAAAAATGTGGCATTTAGTGTACTTCGTTATGTGCCAGAAGATTCAGCGCTCCATTATCATTTCGTTCCTCTTGATTTTGTAGATGGAGTTCTTGAAGTTGGTGTGATCGATCCAGGTAATATGGAAGCCATGGATGCATTGCAATTTATTTCTTCAAAAGCTGGTGTCCCATTCAAGATTTTCCTTATTGAAAAAGGTGAATATAAAAAGATAATGGAAAGTTACAAAGGTGTGGCTCCACAAGTCGAAGATGCTGTTAATGATTTTGAAAAAGATGACGAACTGAATAATTCAATAGCAGATCCATCTTTAGATAAAGATTTAAAAGATAAACCAGGTGAAGAGAAAAAAATCGTTGAAGATGCTCCAGTTATAAAAATCGTGGCAGTTATTTTACGTAATGCGATAGAAGGTAATGCTTCTGATATACACATAGAAAACATGGGAGAGAAAGTGAAGGTTAGATACCGTGTAGACGGTACACTTCACACTACAATTGTATTACCACCAAATGTTTACAGCGGAATTGTCGCCCGTATAAAAATTCTTGCGAAATTGCGTTTAGATGAGAAACGAAAACCTCAAGACGGAGCTTTTTCTGCAAATATTGATGGCCGAAAAATTGATTTTCGTATTTCAACAATGCCTGCATATTTCGGTGAAAAAGTTGTTATCCGTGTACTTGATTCTGAAAAAGGAGTAAAACCACTTGATCAATTAGGTCTTTCAAAATTTAATCTTGATTTGATTAAAAAAGCTATAGCAAAACCATATGGACTTATTCTTATTACTGGTCCTACTGGTTCCGGAAAATCTACGACATTGTATTCTATGATGAATGAGCTTGATAAAGAAAAAAGTAATATTGTTTCTTTGGAAGATCCAGTTGAGTATCACATGCCGGATGTAAACCAGTCTCAAGTTATGCCTGAGATAGGATACAGCTTTGCTTCTGGTCTTCGTTCTATTTTAAGACAAGACCCAGATGTGATAATGGTTGGAGAAATACGCGACAAAGAAACAGCTCAGTTGGCTATTCAAGCTGCCCTTACAGGACACTTAGTTCTTTCAACACTGCACACCAACAGTTCAACTGGAGCTATTCCTCGTCTTGTAGATATGGGAGTGGATCCATACTTGATCGCACCTACTTTAGTTCTTTCTATTGCTCAACGTCTAGCAAAAATGACTTATCCAAGTTCTCGTAAGCTTGTTCCTATGGATCCAAGTATTAAATTACAAATCGAGAATCAGATAAAGGATTTACCAGAACAATATAAAAAAGATATTGAAATTAAAGATGAGATGTATGATACAGTACCTACTTCTGAATGTCCTTCTGGTACTCGTGGTCGTGTGGCTGTTTTCGAAATGTTTTCTATTGATAAAGAAATGCAGAATGTAATTCTTAAAAATCCTATCGAATCAGAGATTTATAATATGGCTCGCAGTAAAGGTATGCTGACAATGAAAGAAGATGCTATGCTAAAAGCGGTGAATGGTATCATACCTTATAGAGAGGTGTATAATTTTAGTAATGAAGATTAGTGCTTTTATAAAAATTAGGTTTGTACTATAATATATGGATATGGATCCCGTACGAAATAACGGGGTTCACTTATAAAAATAATAATTCTATTAAAAAAAATAATAATAGAATTTCGTACGGGATGGAAGGAGAAAAAAGAAAAATTTTAATAGTAGACGATGACAATTTTCTGTTAGACATGTATGCATTTAAATTCAGTCAAAATAATTTTGAAGTTTTTACTGCACATAGTGGTTTGCAAGCAATAGAGAAATTAAAAGACGGAGTAAATCCAGATATTATAATGCTTGATATTATCATGCCTGAGATGGATGGTTTTGAAATGCTTGAGAAAATCAATACTGATAAATTGTCTGAAAAATCAGTAAAAATAATTTTATCTAACAAAGGACAACAATCTGACATAGATCAAGGTATGCATTTAGGTGCATCTGGTTACATCGTAAAAGTAAATTCTACACCAGCAGAAGTTGTTGAGAAGGTTATAGAAATTTTTACAAGTAAAAAATAATTTACCTTATATTTAAATAAGGGCAAAAATAATGGACTATAAAAAAGAATTAGAGGATTTGATATTGACTGTTATCCATGAAAATGGATCAGATTTGCATTTAGGTGCAGGTCGCAATCCAGCTATTCGTGTAGCAGGGGAATTGATTTTTTTATTGAAGCACCCAGTACTTACTAAAGAAGATGTTTTAGGGATATTGAGTCAAATACTTACTAAGGAAAAGTTGGCACAATTTCAAGACGATCAAGAGATAGATTTTTCTTATGATTTTCGTGGTGAAGCTCGTTTGCGAGGTAATGCTTTTTTTCAAAAGGGAAGTATTTGTATGGTTTTCAGATTGTTGCCTAAATTAAAGACCTTACAAGAATTGAAATTACCTCCAGTTATTGCAGAAATTGCTCGTAAGAAACAAGGATTTTTCTTGGTTGTAGGTCCTGTCGGTCAAGGTAAAAGTACTACACTTTCTGCCATGGTGAATTTGATAAATACTGAACAAGCAAAAAATATTATTACAGTTGAAGACCCTATCGAATATATTTATCCTCAAGGTAAGTCTATTATTTCTCAAAGAGAAGTCGGTATAGATACAAAAGATTTTCATGTAGCACTTAAGTCAGTATTTCGTGAAGATGTGAATGTAGTATTGATCGGTGAGATGCGAAATCTAGAAACTATTTCAACTGCAGTTACAGCCGCTGAGACAGGCCACCTTGTGTTTTCTACACTACATACGAACAATGCTGCTCAGACCATAGACAGAATTTTAGATACTTTTCCAGCAGAACAGCAAGGTCAGGTTAGAATTCAGCTTGCATCAAGTTTGATTGGTATTTTTTCACAAAGACTTATTCCGAGAATTGCTGGTGGTCTTGTTCCTGCATATGAGCTTATGTTAAACAATAATGCCGTAGCAAATTTGATAAGAGAAAAGCGTACCCATGAAATAGATGTCGTCATAGAGACAGGTATGGAGTCGGGTATGATTGACTTAAACCACTCATTATTAGAATTGGTTCGTGCTGGAGAGATATCCATCGAAAGCGCTTATCAATATTCATTAAATCCAAAAGGTCTAGAAAGAATGATCTAATCCCGTACGAAATCTTTCAGTTAATTTAAGTTACTAAGGTGCTATTATGATTATTGTGTCGAAACTATTAAAATTAAAATTAAATACGAAAATCTAAAGATTTTCTATTTCGTAACGGGATGTTATTTAAATATAAAGTTGTAGATGATAAAGGAGTAAATAAAGAAGGGGAGATAGATGCCGCAAACAGAGACATGGCCATCAGTGGTCTTCAGCATCGTGGTTTTATTGTTCTTTCAATTAAAGATTCAGAAAAGAGTAAGTCTCTTTTTGAAATGTCTTTTTTTGATAAAGTTTCTCCCAAAGATGTCGTTATTTTGTCTCGTCAGATTTCCACATTGTTTGAAGCACAAGTGTCAGCTTTGAAAGCTTTTACAATGCTTTCTACTAATTCAGAAAACAAAAAACTAGGTGCAATACTTTTAAATATTTGTGATGACTTACAAGCTGGTGTATCTATTTCAGGTGCACTTGCAAAGCATCCAGATGTGTTTACAGAATTTTATGTAAATATGGTTAGGTCTGCAGAAGAGTCTGGTAAATTGGTTGAGATATTTGCGTATTTAGCAGATTACTTAGAAAGACAATATGCCATCACTTCTAAGACAAAGAACGCACTTATTTATCCAGCTTTCGTTATTGTTACATTTTTTGTAGTTATGGGTCTTATGTTCGTCGTAGTTATACCAAAGCTTGCTGCTATCATTACACAGTCTGGTGGCCCAGTGCCAATATTTACTCAGATTGTTATTGGTATTTCAGATTTTCTGGTTCATTATGGTTTCTTTGTGATAATTTTCTTAGCTTTAGTTGGTGTTTGGGTGTGGAGACTTTCATCCACGGAAAGTGGTAAAATTTTTCTTGATTCTAAAAAGATGACCATACCAGCAGTTGGAAATCTATACAGAAAATTATATCTTTCTCGTATTGCTGACAACTTAAATACTATGCTTTCCTCAGGTATTCCGATAGTTCGTGCTATTGATATCACTGCGACAGTCGTCGGTAGTCGTGTTTATAAACAGTTACTGCTGGAGGTGGAGAATGATGTGAAGGCGGGTATGTCCTTGTCAGCATCTTTTGAAAAACACCCAGTAGAAATTCCTTCGATATTGGTGCAGATGGTGAAAGTAGGAGAGGAAACTGGATCATTGGGTAAAATTTTGAAAACATTAGGAGATTTTTACAAAAGAGAAGTGGATGATGCTATTGATACACTCGTCGGACTTATTGAACCCGTGATGATCGTTGTTCTAGGTCTTGGAGTTGGTATTCTTTTGGTTTCAGTTCTTATGCCTATCTATAACATGTCAAGTAGTATTAGTTAATATAAATAAAACTGTGGATAACTTATTTGCGTTTTATTTGTGCATGCTATAATAGGTGTATATTATTATAAATAAGTCGAAAGTGTTTGCGTAAAAAACAAACACAAATTATAAGTAACGTTTTTTTAATTAAAAAAATGAAAAAGAATTCAAAAGGTTTTACATTAATTGAATTGTTGGTCGTAGTCGCAATCATCGGTATTTTGGCATCAGTTGTTTTGGCTTCACTAAACAGTGCTCGTTCAAAAGGTACAGATGCAGCTATTAAATCAAACTTATCAAATACAAGAGCACAAGCTGCTATATATTATGATACAGCTAATTTTTATGCTCTATCTGGAACAACTACAACAGCTGCAAGTAATACTGTCTGTACTCAAAGTACTTCTGTATTTGATTCAGCTCAGACAAATAATATTGCTGGTATGGTTGTAGCAGCTGAAAAAGCATATAACAATACCTCAACATCAGGCACATGTGGAATTGCTGCTGGTGGAATAGCTTGGGCTGTATATGTTCCAACAAAGTCTCCAACATCACCAGCTACAGGTTTTTGTGTTGATAGTACCGGTACAGCAAAGGAAGATACAATAATTACTGGAAACAACTCAGTTTGCCCATAATTATATAATTTATAGTTATAAAAAAAACCATCCAAAAGGATGGTTTTTTTTATAACTGTGATATAATAAATATAAGTCATATTAATATCTAATTTTTATAATCAATTTTTTATGAAAAATATTAAAAAAGGTTTTACGTTAATTGAATTATTAGTAGTCGTTGCAATTATTGCGTTGTTGACAATGGTTGTGTTGGCAGCTTTAAATTCTGCAAGAAATAAGGGATCAGATTCTACTGTTAAGGCTCAATTGTCAGGAATGCGTGCACAAGCCGAAATGTACTACAATACTAATAGTACCTATGATGGAGTTTGTGCAACTTCAGGTACTAATGTTGTCGGACTTATGGCGAATGCTGCTGAAAAAGCTTATAATGGAACAACTTCTGTTACGACATATGCAGATGGAAATCCAAGTACATGGACTACTGCACAGTGTCATGATGGATTGTCAGGTTGGGTTGTGTGGGTTCCGTTAAAAACATCTGGAAATGCATGGTGTGTTGATTATACTGGTGCTGCAAAAATATCAACTAACTTATTGCTTGCCGTAGGAACATTTCCAACAGGTTATGTTTGTCCATAATTTTATATAATTTAAAAAACAAAAAACCACCAATTGGTGGTTTTTTGTTTTTATTATTATGTTATAATATTATACATGACAACAATGCTTGCGATTTTATTTTTTGCACTCGGGCTCGTTATTGGAAGTTTTTTAAATGTCGTTATCTATCGATACAATACTCATAAAAAATTAGGTGGACGTAGTCACTGCATGGTTTGTCAAAACCAACTAGAGTGGTATGACCTTTTTCCATTTTTTAGTTTTGTTTTTTTAAGAGGCAGATGCCGAAATTGTAAAACTAAAATCTCTATTCAATATCCACTTGTAGAACTTACTTCTGCATTAGTTTTTCTTGGACTATTTTATAAATTTAAGAATATGTTTTATCTTGATGCTCCAGTATTTGCCATAACAATGGCATTTTATGGATTGATGTTTTCTGTTCTATTAGTTATTTCAGTTTATGATTTAAAACACAAGATTATTCCTGATAAATTGTCTGTCATATTAGGTGCGCTTGCTTTTGTTGGATTGTTTTTCTTTAGTGAATTTGGTTTTAATATTCATTTTCCTTCATTGTGGGACTTTTTGTCAGGTCTTGTAATCTCAGTTCCTTTTGCTTTGATTTGGCTTATGTCTCGCGGTAAATGGATGGGCTTAGGGGATGCGAAGCTTGCTGTGGGCTTGGGTTGGTTAGTTGGTTTTACTAATATTCTTTCAGGTACTATTGTGGCTTTTTGGTCTGGTGCAATTGTCGGATTGTTGCTGATATTTATTTCAAGAAGTTCAAAGAAGTATTCAATAAAAAGCGAAATCCCATTTGCTCCATTTTTAGTTTTGGGTGCGATATTAGCTTTTATTTTTAATATTCATTTATTCCAGTTATGGTTTTAAATTTTAAAAAATGCAAAGATGTAAAGTATAAAATGGGTATGACCTATGTTGAGCTTATCGTAGTGCTTAGTATTTTTTCTATAATGTCTTCAGTTTTGATATTTAACTATAATGGATTTCAAGCAAGAATAGACATAAAGAATCTTTCCAGCGATATTGCACTGAAGTTGGTGCAAGCACAAAAAGATTCTTTGAATGGTAAGTTGTCGGCTAATGGAGGTTTTTCTTCCGCACCTTCCTATGGTGTATATTTTTCTAAATCAACTAATTTGAAAAATTTTCAATATTTTGCTGATTTAGATAATAGTAGTGATTGTTCTAATCCGTCTGATCCAAATTATTGTACATCTCAAAATACTGGTGGAGAATTTTTAGAAAATATCGATATAAATAGAGGTGATTTTATAAGCAAGATAGAAATAATGCAAAATTATAACAACGGATGCGCTGGTGGTACGTCTGTTACATCAGGTGGTTTAAGTGTTGTTTTTAAGCGTCCAAACTCAGATGCTATAATAAGGACAGCCGAGATTCCAAGTAGTTTTGCTAGTGGTTGTGTGGATCATGCTGAGATAACAGTTTCAGCATCAGACAATAAAACAACTTCGATGATAAAAGTTTATCCATCTGGTAGAATTCAGGTAAATTAATATGAATAAAATTTTTATGAAAAAGAATAAAGGATTTACAATTATTGAGACAATGATAAGTATTTCAATATTTATTGTTGTTGTGATGATAGGTATGAATTCATTATTGAATGCTAGTTTTATTCATCAGAAAAACAGAGACCAAAGAGAAATAATGGACAATTTAACTTTTATAATGGAAGAAATGTCTAGAAATATCAGAACAGGGTATGATTATAGTTGTTCGCCTGATTCTGGCACTCTTCCTGCTGTCGGATATATGTGTTCTACTTCTTTAGTGAATATGATTTCATTTAACCCAGCAGAAAGTAATGCTAGGATAATGTATTACATAGATGAAGATCCGAATACAAATAGCTCTATAGGTATTTTTAGATCTACTGGCAACGGAATTTCTCCTGTAAATTTATTAAATAATAGTGAAATAGCATTAGATTCTGTTAAGAGTGGTTTTATTGTAACCGGGGCAGCGCCATCAACTGATACAAGTAATCCTGATTATCAACAACCATTAGTCACAATTAGATTAGTAGGAAAGATAACAACAAAAGGTGTCGATACTCCTTTTTCTATTCAAACAACAGTTTCACAAAGGAATCCAGATCAGTAATTTATATAAAAATGTTTAATTATTTAAAACAAAAAAATAAATCAGGATTTACTTTAGTAGAAATGCTTATTGCGCTTTCTATTATTTCGATGTCTATTGTGGCATTGATGACAGTTCTTGGTTCTGGTATTTCAAATACAACATATTCAAAGAATAAAATGGAAGCAACATTTTTAGCAGAAGAAGGTGTCGAATATGTTAAGAATATTCGTGATACATTTGTTATTTATGATGATCCATCTAACCCATCTGTCGGATGGAGTGCTTTTAAAAATAGAATGATACTTGGTGCAACTAATCCTTGTAATGATGTAGATGTTGGTTGTAATTTTAGAACTGATTTGCCTTTAAATATTTCTAATTTAAATTCACAGAGTTATCAAAATATTTTTGGTTCTTGTGCTAATGTTTCTGATTGTTCTTTGTTTTACAATGATTCAACTGGTAGTTATTTGTATCCAGTATCAGGTGGAAACGGAGGAACTGATTCTGGCTTTGTTAGAAAAATATTTTTTACTGAATTAAGCTCAGATGAAATAAAAATTACATCGACTGTGACTTGGGCAACTGGCTCAGTTACTTTTTCTGATGATTTCTTAAATTGGACACCAGGATTGACTTCTACGATAAATGTCGGTGGTGGTGAAATAAATGTTCCAACAGGTGCTACAAAATGTGCTTTAGCAGAAGATGGATATTGTTTAACTAATTTTACTGATGGTACTGTTTATTATGGAGATCCTAGTAGTAAGTTTTTTGCAGATGTTTTTACGCTTGTCACTAAAACACAAAAAGGTGTTCCTTGTAATGTTACAGCTTTTGATCTTGCTCATGGAATTGTAATTCAAAATGCACAATGCTATTTCGAGGCAAGTAAGCAAGCTCCTGTGTCGGGATATGTTGCTCTTCCATATGGAGCAACGCTTTGTGCCGATAAGGTAGGAAATGCGTGTGAATACAAAGATCCTGGTACCATCTATTATGGTTCTAATGACTACACTCAGTTTATCAGTGCTCCTACCACTAATAGGGGTTCAGATCCCTGTACTTTCGCTTTTTTTAATAATCATAATTTAAATCAAGAAAATGGAAAAGCTCAGTGTTATTATTTACCTAATATAAGTCCTATAACAATGACTTGGGATCCTACTTTTTGTTCAACACAAAATCAAATGTGTGGTTATGATTTTACAAACATGCCAGATGGAGGTGTTGTTCTTTATGGTTCTGCAGATTATTCTAATACATCAGGTTCTTATGCTTCTCGTGCTGTGAATGGTAATGAAAGTGGTCAGGTTAATTGTGATGCAGGAGAATTTGGAGTTAAGCCAGTAAATGGAACTGCTAGATGTTATGTTGAACCAAATGCAACTGGTTGTTACAGTGTATCGTCAAGTGATTATCAAACCTTACATAATGGTTCTGCAGATTATTGTGTTAACTAAAACTTAAAAATGAAAATAGTAATGCAAAAATTAAATAAAAATGAAAAAGGTTTTGCTTTGCTTTTTGCTGTTGTTTTATCAGCCATCCTTTTAGCCATAGCTTTGGGTGTTTCAAATATCGCATACAGAGAAGCAGCTTTTACCACTTCAGCTAAAGATTCCAATGATGCTTTTTATGCAGCAGATACCGCTGCCGAATGTGCTTTGTTTTATGATAATTCTGCTATGTCACAAAATGCTTTTGGTGGAACTTTAACTACAGTTCATTGTAATAATGTATCTGCGAATGTCACCGGTAATCCAATTTATACTTTTACTGTTTCTAGTCTAGGAGTTAATGGAAGCCAGATAGCTTGCGCCGTTGTTACTGTAAATAAATCTGATACTACAAATGGAACTGTTAAGGTGACTTCTACCGGTTACAGTAATGGTGGAGGTAGTACTCAGAATCAATGTATTCCAACAACAAATGCTGTACAGCGTGTTGTTGAAATAAACTATTAGTAAAGTATGAATAAGACAGAAGCGGAAAAGAGAATAAAAAAATTGCGAAGCGAGATCGCAAGACTGCGCGATGCGTATCATGTGAAAGATGATCCTTTTGTTACTGATTCAGTATATGATTCCTTGAATAGAGAATTACGATCAATTTTAGAAAAATTCCCAGAGTTTGTTGATTTAAATGCTCCAGAAAATAGAGTGGGTGGAAAACCTTTAGATAAATTTGAAAAAGTAGCTCATGAGATACGTATGCTTTCCTTAAATGATGTTTTTAGTACTGAAGAATTAATTGACTGGGAAGAAAGAATTAAAAAATTAATTCCAGGCAAGAAATTTAATTATTTTTCTGAAGTTAAGTTCGATGGTTTGGCTGTTTCTCTTGTTTATGAAGATAGTGTTTTTGTCCGAGGGGCGACAAGGGGTGATGGATTTATCGGTGAAGATATAACTCAAAATTTAAAGACAATTAAATCAATACCACTTAAACTTTCATCACCATATGCAGGTAGGCTTGAAGTTCGTGGTGAAGCCTTGATGTCAAAAAAGACATTAATACAATTAAATAAACAAAATGAGCAAGAAGGTAAAGCTATTTTTGCCAATACCCGTAATGCTGCGGCAGGTAGTTTGCGCCAGCTTGACCCGAAACTTTCTGCAGAAAGGAAATTAGATTTCTTTGCTTGGGATTTAATTACATCCGGTGATGAATTTAAATTACATTCAGAAAAGCATAAAAAATTAAAAGCATTTGGTTTTAATACAAGTATAGAAAATGAAAAAATTTGTAAAAATTTAGATGAAGTATTTTCTTTTATAAAAAGTTTTGAGAAAATTCGTGATGCATTTCCATTTGGAACGGATGGTATTGTTATCTCTGTTGATGATTTGTCTTTGCAAGAAACTCTTGGTGTTGTTGGTAAAGCGCCACGATATATGTCTGCATTTAAATATCCAGCCGAACGTGCAACAACGATTGTGAAAGATATCAGGGTGAATGTCGGACGCACGGGTGTGCTTACACCACTGGCAATCTTTGAACCGACATCTGTAGCAGGTTCAACTGTGTCGAAAGCGACACTTCATAATTTTGATCAAATCGAAAGATTGGGAATAAAAATAGGGGATACGGTCGTGATTGAAAAAGCAGGTGATGTCATTCCAAAAGTTATTGAAGTGCTCGACAAAATGCGCACAGGCAAGGAGCGTAAATTTAAAATGCCAGAAGTTTGTCCGGTTTGTAAAATTAAAGTAGAGAAGAAAGTAGCAGGAGGATTGAAAAGCTCCTCTTCGAAAGGTCCTCGGTCCTCCGGGGCCCCAATCCCCGGCCAGACCATTTCGAATAGGACTTTTCAATCCTCCGAGCTGTCAGTTGCCTACTATTGTACCAA
>JBAXEA010000005.1:0-24604 GCA_037140655.1 bacterium
AAGGCACTGTTTAGTTTGAAGTCATCTTTGTTTACAGACATTGTCCCATCTTTATTTATTTTAACTTCAAGTATCATGCCAGCCATTGTATTAGTTGAGAATTTTTGGTCGAAAATAAAGTTACCAAGTGAGTAAGCGATAAATCCTTTTTTGTAAGTTTCAGTATCTTCTACTACGTGTGGGTGAGAACCGATGACTAATTTTGCTCCGTCGTCTATCGCTTTGTGTGCCAAATAAGCTTGTCTTGCATTATGTTTAGTTTTATATTCTTCACCGAAATGGAACGATACGACAAGGTCATCAACTTGCTTAGAAGCATCTGATATTATTTCATCGAAACGAGGATTATTTGCAAGTAATATTCCAGAAGAATTATAAGTAGCATTCATACCTTCTGGTCCTACATCAGAGAATGCTAAGTATCCAATCTTCATTCCGTTCTTTTCAATGATTGTTGGTTTTTCTGCTTCACTAGCATTTGCTCCTGCGCCAGTGTAAGAAATTTCATTTTCTTTTAGTCCTGCCATAGTATCTGTAAATGCACTCATTCCCCAGTCTCCCATATGATTATTTGCAAGGGATACTATACTAATTCCAGAACCACTAATAGCAGATAATACTGATGGATCCATTCGGAATGAATATAGATTATGTTTATCTTTTCCTTGGTCTGAAGCTGGTCCTTCTAGATTTGCGAAAGATATGTCAGCCTTTTTCAAAATATCTAAATTGTTAAACATTGCAGAATAATCTCCTTGGAAATTTTTCATAACAGAATTTTTTACTCCACGATCAAGCATTATGTCACCACCGAATGCAAGAGTAACATAATCTTTTATTTGCTCATCTACAACTTTGTTTTCTTTTGTTTTTACCCACGCTAGGTCTGCATCAGCTTGGCCACCATAGTAAACATTCTTTTTTAAATAGCTTAAAATATTTGTAACATCTTTATATCTGTCAGGACTTCGAAGTACAACTATTCCGATATTTCTTATATTGTCTTGTCCGAGTGGTAAGGTGAAAAGTGATAATGCTGTCTGCTTTGAAGCATCAATATAACCTCTTTTTCCTCCTTGATATCCATCAAGTCCTAAAAATTGACTACCATTAAACCAGACTTGTTTTTTATTGCTGTAACTTTTATTAAGAGTCATTTTTAATACATCTGGTTTGCTTGTTTTTAGGTATTGAGAGAATTTAAATAGATCAGATGCAGTGGATTGGTTGTTGGCAGAAAGTCCACTTGGATCTTCAAAGTAAGTTGAATTGAGAGCCAAACTTTGTGCTTTCTCATTCATTTTTTTTATAAAATTACTAAAACCAGAATTTATAGCTATCGCTTGTGCTGCGTCATTACTTGATTCAAGTAACATTGCATATCTTAGGTCACCAATAGATATTTTTTGATTTAAATATAATTCTCCATTTTTTCCATATGGCTCGAGTGCATCTTTTGATATTTGTGTTATATCATTTTGATTTTGAATATCAGTTGATACTGTAGCTGTCATTAATTTTGAAACAGAAGCAATAGGGAATTTGGTGTCTTGGTTTTTTTCTAAAATCATTTCACCTGTATCTAAATCCCCGACATAATATGCTTCTGCAGCAACATTTGGTTTTTGTGTAGGATCTTTTATAAAGTAAAATATTTTAGGCGTTGTATCTTTTTTAGCAATTAGAATTGGATTTGAACTTTGGTCTATTTGTTCATAGCCATAAATATCTTTCGTCACAGACATTAAAATAATTCCAGTTACAATTGTAACTAAAATTAATACAGTATAACTAAAATGATGTTTTACTTTTCTCCTCATGTTAATGCGTAATCAATTGTTTTCTTTTCTAGATCAACTCCTTTTACTTTTATTTTTATTTTATCACCTAAACGGTATTTTTTCTTCTTTTTTTGACCAACCAATTGCAAAGTCTTTTCGTTGAAAACATAGAAATCATCTTTCATATCTCTTGCTCTGATTAATCCTTCACATTTTGTTTCAATTTCTTCTACATAGATGCCCCATTCTGTAACACTACTTATTATACCTTCGAAAGTTTTCCCTATTCGAGAAGACATATATTCTACTTGTTTGTATTTTATAGAAGCACGCTCTGCGTCACTTGCTTTCTTTTCTTGCTCTGAAGATTTTCTTGATATTTCTTCATATTCATAAAATTTTTCTTTGCCGATTTTTTTATTAGATAAGAAATCCGTAAGTAGTCTGTGTACTATAACATCAGGGTATCTTCTAATTGGGGAAGTGAAATGAGTATAATGTTTAAAAGCTAAACCATAATGCCCGATATTTTTTGTTGAATAAATAGCTTTAGCCATAGATCGAATAACTGCTCTGTGGACCGCTCCTTTCTCATTTTTATCAGCTAGACTTTCTAATATTCTATTTATCTCATGTGCTGGTATTACGCCATTTTGTAATGATACTTTATGACCCAAGCTTCGCAAAAAATATGCTAAGTCTTCAGCTTTTTCTTTTGTTGGCATATCATGAATTCTGTAAACAAATATACCTTCATTTTTGTTTTCGTCTTTTTTTATTGATAGATTTTTATTTGTTTTTGGAGATAATACTTCAGCTACTTTTTTATTAGCTAAGAGCATAAATTCTTCAATTAATTTATTTGAATCACCACGCTCTTTTTTAATTATTTTAACTGGAGTGCCATTTTTGTCGAGAACGAATTTCACTTCTTCTTGATCAAGTGAGATGGCACCACTTAAAAATCTTTCCTTGTTTAATTTTTTAGCTAATTTGTTTAATATTGCGAGTTCTTTGTGCAGTGCTGTGTTTGGTTGCTTTATCGAAATTTCTGCTTCTTCATATGTGAATCTTTTTTGTGAATGAATTACGGTTTTACCAAACCATTCCTTTAAAACTTTGGCATTTTTATCTAATACAAAAACAGCGGACATTGTAAATCTGTCTTTGTTTGGCACAAGGGAACAAAGGTCGTTTGATAAAACTTCTGGCAACATTGGTATGGTTCGATCGACAAGATAAACAGAAGTACTTCGAGCTTTTGCTTCTTTATCTATTTCGCTACCATTTTTTACATAATGAGAAACATCGGCTATATGTATACCGATTTCATATTCATCATTTTGTAATTCCTTAAATGAAATTGCATCATCGAAATCTTTTGCATCATTTGGGTCAATTGTAAATGTAAGTGTTTTTCTGAAATCTCGACGATTAGCGTAATCTTCTTTTTTTAAACCATCTTTTTTTATTTTCAATGCTTCATTTTCTGCACCAGTAGATAGTTCACTATCGAAACCTTTTTCAAGCGCTATGGCATGCATCTCTACATTATTGTCTCCAGGTTTTCCTAAAATTTTTACAACCTTTCCCTCGGGTGCTTTTTTAGGATCTTTCCACGAAATTATTTCAACATATACTTTTTGATTTGTTTTAGCCCCAGCTAAAAAATTCTCTGGTACTAAAATATCAGTATATATTTTTTGATCATCAGGTTTTAGAAAATATAAATCATTTTCTTTTTCTAAAACTCCAGAAAAACCAATTTTATTTCTTTTGATTATTTTAATAACTTCTCCAGTAGTTCTTTCCTTGGTTTTTTTATGAAGAATTATCTCTACTGTGTCACCGTGTAGGGCAGTGTTTAGATCTGCATAGCTTATCTCTATATCGTCTTTAGAATCAAGTGTTTTTACATAACCTGTTCCTTTGGCAGAGATTGAAATTATACCTTCCATTGTCTTATTATTCATTTTATTCTTTCCTTTTTTCATTATTTTAAATATAACACATAATTTGCTTTTTTAATAAATTATGCTAGAATGTTCCTATGTTAAAAATTAGATTACAAAGAATAGGTAGAAAGAATGATCCGGCTTTTCGGGCTGTTTTAACTGATTCAAAGAACAGTACCAAGAGTGGAAAATTTTTAGAAATATTAGGAAGTTATAATCCAAAGGTTGGAGAAAAGAATTTTAAAAATGATCGCATAAAATACTGGTTGTCTAATGGAGCTCAACTTTCAGATACTATGCATAATTTTTTAGTTCACGAAAAAGTTATTGAAGGTAAAAAGAAAAATGTTTTACCTAAAAAGAAACCTACTTTGAAAAGAAAAGAGTTGAAAGCAAAGAAATAATCTTATATAATACTGATATGCAGTTATTGGTCGGATACTGCACTGATTAAAAAAATATTTATCGAAAATACTTATGCCAGACGCTGACAAGACATTTCTCGAGTATGTGGTAAAAGCTCTAGTTGATAATCCAAACGATGTGAAGTTGGATCGAACAGTAGATGAAATGGGAGTTCTTATTTCTCTAACTGTAAATCCTGCTGATATGGGAAAGGTTATCGGAAGAATGGGTAATACTGCGAAAGCAATCCGAACTCTATTAAGAGTTATCGGAATGAAGAACAATGCTCGTGTTAACCTAAAGATAAACGAACCAGAAGGAAGCACAAGACCAGTAGGCCCTTCAGCTTCAGCTCCAGTTTCAATGAAAACTGTTGACCAAGCAATGGAAGACCTAAAAGGAATTTAAGTTGAAATTTAAAAAGAGCCCCTTGCGGGGCTCTTTTGTTTTGCTTGTATTTTTCACACATAAAATATAGACTATAAAATATGCGTTTTCATGTAATAACAATTTTTCCGAACATTTTCGATTCATATTTAAATGAATCTATTATTGGGCGAGCGATAAAAGAAAAACATATTTCAGTGAAATTTTACAATCCGCGAGATTTTATAAAAGATGCGAAAGGGAATGGATACAAGCCAGTTGATGATAAACCATACGCAGGTGGCCCTGGCATGGTCATGAAAGCTGAACCAATAATAAAAGCTGTTGAGAAAGCTCTGTCTGTTGCTCGTAAGTTTTCTTCGGGTCCTCGGTCTGGGGCCAGACCACTTGAAAAACCTACGAGCAACATTCAGATCATTAATTTCATTCCAAGTGCTGAAAAATTTACAACTGATTATGCAAAAAAAGTTTCTAAAAAATATACTGACATTATTTTAATATGCGGACGTTATGAAGGCATTGATGCGAGAGTAGATAAAATTTTAAAAACAAAAAAACTTTCAATAGGGGATTATGTTTTAACTGGTGGAGAACTTCCAGCTATGATTTTGATCGATTGTGTTTCTCGACAAATACCGGGAGTACTAGGGAAGTATGAGTCATTAGAAGAAGAAAGAATTTCCAGTAGTGAAGTCTACACTCGTCCAGAAATTTTAAAGTACAAACCCTCTAAAAGCATGAGAAATCTATATAAAAAATATAAAGCATGCCCCGTAGGAAGTACTCTTTCCTTCGGGGTTCCCGAAGTCCTTTTGTCTGGGAACCATAAGCTGATAGAGGAGTGGAAAAAGGGAAGTAAACATATATGATTGTTCTTATTTTTGATTATAAGCCTTATAAATAGGCTAGTTTTATCTATTGACTTTTATCTATAAATATGATATACTATAGATTGATTAAGTACATAAATAATAATTAAATATACGCACAAAATGAAAAAGTTTGTATTTTTGTTAGTCATAGCACTAACAATCGTAGCTTCAAAAGTTGAAGCACAAAAAAGAGAAATCGTTAGATTTCCAATGGACAGTATAGTAACAAAAAAGGCTAATGTTGCTAATACTAAATTTGGTTCTGGTTATAAATGTAAAAATCACTATGAAGACAAACATTGTGGCACTAAAGAAAGTCTTAAACTTTCTGATGGAACTATTTTGTCTTTGCAAATCATAACTTACCAAGGTGGTTACGATGGAAAAAGTGATGGTTCTGGAAAGGTGATAACAATTTATCTTGGTTCACGAGATATGAATAAACCAACACCTGATGCAATTATGTTTTTCTTGAATGACAATATTGTTGAATATATTTCAGACAATAAAATTTCTTTAGATGCTAAAGAATTAAATGCTTTAGCTCTAGAAAAATTGAATAAGTTTTTAAAGATAAAATGATTCTTTTATTAAAAAGAATATAAACCCTACCATAGACATGGTAGGGTTTTTTATGTCAAAGACGGTCTTTAACAGTATTGACAAATAAATTTGACAAAAATTGATAAATAAGTATACTCTATATAGATTGAGTGATTGAGTTTCGGATGTACTCTTCTGTATTATTAGTATTATTATTAAGTATTAATTTAATCAGCGTCCGAATTAAATAATAAGAAGCTTTTAAAGGCGTTTTTTGTCTTTTTTAGTATCTATTGTTTGTTCTCGGAGTTTTATAAACTCATGCAAAAAGATGTAATGCGCCCAAAGAAGTATTTTTCTAAATACAAGAAGCCATTAGTAGAGTTTCCTAACTTAATTGAATCACAGACCAAATCATTCAAATGGTTGGTCGAAGAAGGAATCAAAGAAATTTTTAAAGAATTTTCTCCAATCGTAGATTATTCTGGTAAGAAGTTTCAACTTGATTTCACTTCTTTTTCTCTTGGAGAACCAAAGTATGATGAAAATCATGCAAAGGTAAATAAGCTTTCATACCAAGGACAACTAAAAGCAAGAGTAAAACTAACAAATAAAATTCTAGGAACTGTTAAAGAACAGGAAATTTTCATGTCTGAACTTCCAGTCATGACAAACCACGGAACTTTCATAATCAACGGAGTAGAGCGTGTCATAGTTCCACAACTTGCACGTTCTTTCGGTTTTTTCTTTACAGAATCTGAAAGTAAAGGCAAGAGATATTTTGGCGCAAAAATAATCCCTGCTCGTGGAGTTTGGATAGAAATAGAATCGGAAGCTGATGGAGCAATATACGTAAGAATAGACAAGAAACGAAAATTCCCAGCGACAGCATTGCTTCGAGTAATGGGCTACCATACCAATGAAATGATATTGGAAGCATTCGGAAAAGATGAACAACTAGCAGAAGCACTGAAAGCATGTTTAGCAAAAGATACAGCAAAGACTTTAAATGATGCATATATTGAAATATACAAACGCTTAAGAGATGGAGATATGGCTACAGCAGACAATGCTCGTGAGTTCATAGATTCACTATTCACAGCAGAAAGATACGACCTTTCACCAGTTGGACGATTCCGATTCAATAAGAGATTTGAAAAGGGAATGGACGACGAAGAAATGGCACGCCGAACTATTTCAAAAGAAGATCTTGTAACTGTAGTTACAAATATAATTAATTTAAATAATACACCAGGTGCAAAATCTGATGATATTGACCACCTAGGTCAAAGACGAGTTCGTTTTGTTGGTGAAATGCTTCAACAAAAAATTCGTACAGGTATGATGCAAATCAAAAGAAACATTCAAGACAGAATGTCTATTATTGATGTTGATACAGCGATGCCAATTCAGATAATCAATCAACGCCCACTACAAGCCCGTATTAAAGAATTTTTCACAACAAACCAACTTTCACAATTTATGGCACAAGAAAATGTGCTTTATGAGGTTGAACACTTACGTACATTGTCAGCACTTGGACCCGGAGGTCTTACTCGTGAGAGAGCAGGTCTTGAAGTTCGTGACGTGCATCCTTCTCACTATGGAAGAGTTTGTCCTATTCATACACCCGAAGGTCCAAACATTGGACTTATCTTACACCTTGCAACTTATGCAAAGATAAATGATTTCGGAATAATTGAAACTCCTTATGTAAAAGTAAAAAAGGGAAAAATTACTGGAGAGGTAGTTTACTTAAATGCACTAGAAGAAGAAAAATATAACATTGCTCATGCAGGAACTCCTTATGATGCAGATGGAAATATTATTGAAAACAGAGTAGAAGCTAGAGTTAAGACAGAACCAGGAACTGTTTCTCGAGACGAAATTGATTTTATCGATGTTGCTGCAAACCAAGCTTTCTCTATTGCAACTTCTATGATTCCTTTCTTGGAACACAACGACGCAAACCGTGCACTCATGGGAAGTAACATGCAGAAACAAGCTGTTCCTTGCGTAAGTCCTGAGGCTCCATTGGTTGCTACAGGTATCGAAGAATTAGCATCTAGAAATTCAGGAAGACTAATAATAAATGAAGAAGAAGGTGTAGTTTCATATTTAGATGCAAGAAAAATTACAGTTAAAGGAAAGACTGAAAAAACTTATGTTTTAGTTAATTTCTTAAGAAATAACAACTTCTCAGTATTTCATCAACGTCCATTAGTAAATCTTGGTGACAAGGTTAAAAAAGGTGATGTACTAGCTGATACTTCAAGTACAGTTGGTGGACAAATTTCAATCGGACAAAATATTTTAGTAGCTTTCTTGTCATGGAGTGGATCAAACTACGAGGACGCTATTATTATTTCTGAAAGATTAGTAAAGAAAAGTAAATTTACAAGTGTTTATGTAGAAGAATTTATTTCAATAGTTCGTGATACAAAACTTGGACCTGAAATAACTACTCGAGATATTCCAAACGTTGGAGAAATAAAACTTAAAGACTTAGATGAAGATGGCATTGTTCGTATCGGAGCTGAAGTTCGTGAGAATGATATTTTAGTAGGTAAAATTACTCCAAAGGGTGAGACAGAACTTACTCCAGAAGAAAGATTGTTAAGATCAATTTTTGCTGAAAAAGCTCGTGATGTTAAGGATACATCTCTACGTATGGAACACGGAAAGCGTGGACGTATTGTCGGCGTGAAGATTTTCTCACGTGATTTAGGTCATACACTGGAAGCTGGAATCATAAAGAAAATCGTTATTGAAGTTGCTCAAATCAGAAATATTTCCGTTGGAGATAAACTATCAGGACGACATGGAAACAAAGGTGTTATATCAACAGTTCTTCCAGAAGAAGATATGCCATATATGGCAGATGGTACTCCAGTTGATATCATACTTTCACCACTTGGTGTTCCTTCTCGTATGAACTTAGGACAGATTTTAGAAATTCATTTAGGAATGGCTGCAAACACACTTGGCTATCAAGCTATCGTTCCACCATTCTTAGGTGCAAAAAATGAAGAAGTTCAAGAAGAATTAAAGAAAGCTGGTTTCCAAGATAATGGAAGAATGAAATTATTTGATGGACGAACAGGAGAAAGCTTCAATCAAGACATTGCTGTCGGATACATGTATATGTTGAAACTGCACCACATGGTGGAAGACAAGATTCACATGCGTTCAATCGGACCGTACTCACTTATTACTCAACAGCCACTCGGAGGTAAAGCTCAAGGTGGTGGACAGAGATTCGGAGAAATGGAAGTCTGGGCTTTGGAAGGTTACGGAGCAGCTTACACATTGCGTGAAATGTTAACTATTAAATCTGACGATATACTTGGTCGATCTGCAACGTTTGATAACATCATTAAAAATGAAGAGATTAAGGCACCAAATTCTCCAGCATCATTTAACGTTATGTTAAATTATTTACGAGGACTTGCTCTTGATGTGAAATTAGAAAAAAGATCAGAAGATCTTGATGTAGAAAATTAATATTAATTAATATAAATATATGAAAACATTAAATACAACTGATTTTAATCAAATTACACTCAAGCTTGCTTCACCAGATCAAATAAAAGAATGGTCATATGGAGAAGTAACAAAGCCTGAAACTATAAATTATCGAACTGGTAGATCAGAACGAGGTGGTCTTTTTGACGAAAAAATATTCGGTCCAGAAAAAGACTATGAATGTTATTGTGGAAAATACAGAAGAATTCGATACAAAGATATTATTTGTGAAAAGTGTGGAGTTGAAGTTACACGTTCCATCGTACGAAGAGAAAGAATGGGCCATATCGAACTTTCAACACCAGTTGCTCACATCTGGTTTCTAAGAGGCGTTCCATCCAGAATGTCTGTATTATTAAATATTTCTGTTTCTGATTTGGAAAAAGTAATTTACTTTGCTGGATACATAATCACTAAAGTTCACGAAGAAGAAAAAGAATCAATACTTCAAAATCTTGATAAAGAATTTAAGAGTAAATTAAAAAATACAAACGATGATGAAACTAAAGAAAAATTAAAAGATTTACTTTCAAGCACTAAAAAAGAAATCGGAGAAATCTATGAAGGAAAAGTTTTGAATGAAACTTCTTTCCATCATTATTCTTTGAAATACGGAACATGTTTTGAAGCAAATATCGGAGCTGAAGCTATCTATTCTATTTTCAAAAATCTTGACCTAAATAAATTAAAAGCACATACAGAGGCTATGATTGAAAAGGCAAGTGTGATAGAAAAAGAAAAATTGCAAAAGAGACTTTCACTTATCCGTTCAATGATATATGCAGACATTCGTCCAGAATGGATGTTGCTTACAGTTATTCCAGTTATTCCTCCTGTGCTTCGCCCAATGGTGGCGCTTGATGGTGGACGTCATGCAACTTCAGATTTGAATGACTTGTATCGTCGAGTTATAAATCGAAATAATCGTCTAAAGAAATTGAAAGAAATCAATGCTCCAGATGTTATTTTGAGAAATGAAAAAAGAATTATTCAGGAAGCTGTAGATGCACTTATCGACAACTCAATTGCAAAACAAAATGATTCTGCTGCAATGAGTCAATCTCAAAAGAGAGCTCTTAAATCTCTTTCTGATAACTTAAAATCAAAACAAGGTTTGTTCCGTCAGAACTTGCTTGGAAAACGAGTAGACTACTCAGGACGTTCTGTTATCGTTGTTGGTCCACAATTAAAACTAAATCAATGTGGTTTACCAAAACATATGGCATTGGAACTTTTCCGACCATTCGTTATTTCAAAAATATTACAAGCAGAAATTGCTTTCAATATCCGTGGTGCAAATAAACTTATAGAAGAAAGAACTCCAGAAGTTTGGGCAATGCTTGAAGAAGTTATTCAAGGAAAATATGTATTACTAAACCGTGCACCAACATTGCACAGACTAGGTATACAAGCTTTCAACCCAATTCTAATTGAAGGAAATGCTGTGCAGGTTCATCCACTTGTATGTCAGGCATTCAATGCTGACTTCGATGGAGACCAGATGGCTGTTTATGTTCCATTATCTGTTGAAGCTCAATGGGAAGCAAAAGAATTGATGGCTGCAAATAAAAACTTATTGAAGCCTCAAAACGGAGATCCTATCGTGCATCCAAGTAAAGACATGGTTTTGGGTTCATACTGGATGACAAAGAATGTTGAAGGGGCAGTAGGTGAAGGAAGATATTTCTCAAGTCCAAATAATGCTGTAACTGCTTATGAATACGATGTAGTATCTTTGCAAGCAAAAATACAAGTATTACCAACTGATAGTCCAAAATACAGAAAATTTGATGGAAAACTTTTCACAACTTCAGTTGGAAAATTATTGTTCAACAGTATTTTACCAGAAGACTTTTCTTATATTAGTGATGAAATGACACAAGATAGAATTTCTTCACTTGTAGATGAAATGATTTTACATTACGGTGTTGATAAAACTCCTGCTATTCTAGACAAGATTAAAGCTTTCGGTTTTAAATATTCTACAGTTTCAGGTACTACTTGGGGATTGGATAACGTAAAAGTTCCAGTTGAAAAACCACAAATTATTGAAAAGAGTAGAAAGCAAGAAGAAGAAGTTATTTCTCAATGGAAAGATGGTTTACTATCTGGCGAAGAAAGATATCAAAAAATTATTGAAATCTGGACCCAAGCTAAAAAAGAATTAGAAAAAGTTCTTCCAAAGACTCTTGATAAAAATGGTTCTACTTATGACTTGTTTACTTCAAAAGCAAGAGGTAATATGACAAGTTTGAGTCAGATGACAGGTATGAAAGGTCTTATTCAAAACAACCAAGGTAAGATTTTGGAATTCCCAATTATCCCTTGTTATCATGAAGGTCTTTCTCCAATTGAATATTTCACTACAACTCACGGTGCCCGAAAAGGTGCATCAGATACAGCCCTAAACACTGCTAAAGCTGGATATCTGACTCGTCGTTTGGTTGATGTTGCTCAAGATGTCGTAGTTACTGAAGAAGATTGCGGAACAAAAGAAGGTAAAGTTGTAAGCAAAGAAAATATTTCTGGAATTGAAATTCCACTTTCAAAAAATATCAGAGGCCGTGTACTTGCAGCTGATTTAAAAGATAAAGATGGAAATGTTGTTTACAAGAAAGGATTTTTAGTTACAAAAGAAGAAGCTTACAATATTGAAGGTCTTGGATACGAAGAAGTTTTTGTCCGATCACCACTTACATGTCGTACAGTTCACGGTATTTGTCAGATGTGTTACGGACTAGACTTAGGAAGAAATCGTCTTGTAGATCTTGGAGAAGCAGTTGGTATTATTGCCGCTCAAGCTATCGGTGAACCAGGAACACAGCTTACACTTCGAACATTTCACGCCGGAGGTGTCGCAGGAACAGATATCACTACAGGTCTTCCTCGTGTTGAAGAAATTTTCGAAAGAAGAATTCCAAAGAACCCAGCTATCGTATCTCAAACAGATGGTGAAGTTCTTGAAATAAAAGACAGAGATGGAAAAGAAAAATTAATCAAAGTACTTTCTGATTCTAAAGCTGATGGAAAACCAAATGAAATAGAATATTTAGCACCATTTCACAGAATGCCAATCGTAAAAGTTGGTGACAAAGTAAAGAAAGGTGAACTTATGACTGATGGATCCGCTGATATTGCAGAAATATTTAAATACGGAGGAAAAGAATTAGTTGAAGAATATATTATTCGAGAAATAAATAAAGTTTACGAATTACAAAGTGCTTCAATTTCTCGTAAGCATATTGAAATAATAATTCGTCAAATGTTCTCACGCCGAAAGATAAAAGAAGCAGGCGAAACTAATTTCTCAAGTGGTGATATCGTAGAAAATACAGCATTTATCGAAGAAAATATGCGAGTAGTAGGATTGGGTGGTAAAGAAGCAAAAGCATTAGTTGTCGCCTTGGGTATTACTGAAGTATCACTAAGAACAAAGAGTTGGTTGTCAGCTGCTTCATTCCAAAATACAAATCGTGTGCTTATTGAAAATGCAGTGAAGGGTGGAGTTGACTCACTAAGAGGACTAAAAGAAAATGTAATCATCGGAAGATTGATTCCAGCTGGAACAGGATTCAAAGATAAAAGAAACAATTCTCCGGAATAAAAAATATGATCCCCGCCAGAAATGGCGGGGCACATATATTATCACTTTAGGGAATTTGAAAATTTATTTATGAAGATCTCTAATAGCGCCAATTCGCCAGTTCAACAAATTAAAGATAGGCTTTCAATAGAAGAAGTAATTTCTTCTTATATTAAGCTTGAACAATCTGGTTCAAATTTTAAAGCTAGGTGTCCTTTTCATAATGAAAAAACGCCATCTTTTTTCGTGTCTGCTGAACGTGGAAATTATTATTGTTTTGGTTGTGCTGCTAAAGGTGACATATTTACTTTTGTAGAAGAATTTGAAGGACTTGATTTTAAAGGAGCTTTGAAAGTTTTAGCACAGAGGGCGGGTGTAGTATTAGGAGAATATAATCAAGAAAAAGAAAGTGAAAAAGAAAGATTATATAGAGCGATGGAAGAAGCAACTAAATTTTTTGAAAAAAATTTAAATGAAAATAAAGAAGCTAAAGATTATCTAAAGAATCGTGGCTTAGAGGATAAAACTATAAAAGATTTTAGAATTGGTTATGTTAAGCCAGATTGGCGTGAGCTTTATAATTATCTAAACAAGAAAGGTTTTTCTGATATTGAATTAGAAAAAGCTGGACTTATTAAAAAAACTGAAAAAGGGTATTACGATAGATTTCGTGGAAGGATTATGTTTCCAATAGGTGATTCTAGCGGCCGTATAATTGCTTTCTCTGGAAGAATTTTTGTAGATGATGGAAAGTCTGCAAAATACTTAAATAGCCCAGATACGCCAATATTTTCGAAATCAGCAGTACTTTACGGGTTAGATAAAGCTAAAGAATCAATTAGAAAAAATACTTTTTCAATATTAGTTGAAGGTCAATTTGATTTGATTTTATCGCATCAAGCAGGATTTCGTAATACAGTTGCTACTTCAGGTACAGCACTTTCGGACTCAACTGTTTCAAAAGAAAATGTTGTGTCGAATTTAGGATTATTGCGTCGTTTGTCCTCGAACATTGTTTTGGCTTTTGATGCAGACAAGGCAGGATTTAATGCTTCGACTCGTGCAGGAAAAATTGCTCTTTCTCTCGGTATGGATGTAAAAGTGGTTTCCATGCCGGATGGAGTTGATCCAGCGGATTTGATTTCTAAAAGTGGTACAGAAGCTTGGCGTACATCGATTCGTAATTCAAAACACATTATAGAATTTCTTTTGAATAAAGTATTGGAAAGTAATAAAGGTGATGATCGCAAAGCTGGAAGAGAAATCAGAGAAAAAGTTTTACCTTATGTAAATGTTATCGAAAGCTCAATAGAAAAAGCTCATTTTATAAAGAAAATAAGTGATTCATCTGGGATTGCTGAAGATGCTCTAAAAGAAGACTTAGCTAAGATTGAGAGTGAATCAAGAAATGAAAAAGAAGAAATAGAAAAAGCCCAAGTGGAAGAGTCAAAGATATTTAAAAAAGATTATATTGAAAGAAGGTTACTAGGGATAATTCTTTGGCAGAAAAGTGTAAATAATAAAAAGATTGATGTTGAAAAAACAACAAAAGAATTGGCTGAAATATTTGGCAAAAAAGAAGAAGAGCTTTTTGAAAAAGTTAAGGATAATATAGAAGATGTAATTTTTGAAGCAGAAGTTTTTTATGGAACAGGTGTTGATTTAAAAAAAGATACAGAAGAGTTACTGCTTAATTTAAAAGAAGAAGGTTTGAAAGAAAATCTATTTTCAAAAATGCAAGAATTAAGGAGAGCAGAAATGGAAAAAGATTTTGAAAAATCAAAAATTATTTTACAAGAAATTAATGAAATAAATAAAATTATCCAAAATATTAAAAATGGTCGTCTAAAGTAAAATTATAAAAATAAATTTAAAATATGAAGAAAAAAATAAAAGCAAAAGTAAAGATCAAAGCAAAGCCTAAGACAAAAGCAAAAAAGGTAGTTAAAAAAGTTGTTAAAAAGGTTATTTCAAAGCCTAAAGTAAAAGCAAAGAAAATAGAAAAAAAAGAGAAGAAAATTGTCATAAAAGAGCCAGTTAAGAAATTAACCGCGGCTGAGCGAAAAGCTGAAGACCTTGCTAAGTTGTCAAATGACCTTATAACTAAAGGTCATAAAAGAGGTTTTATCACTTACGATGAAATATTAAAGACTTTTCCAGATATTGAAAATAATATTTTATTCTTAGATGAATTGTATGAAAAGTTTGCTGTAGCTGGTATTGATGTTCTTGAAGGTGGAAACTTATTAAATCTTGATATTGATCCAAATGATCCATTATTGAACAAGTCATCAATGCATGATTCTATTCAAATGTATTTGAAAGAAATAGGGCAGTATCCACTTATTCATGCAAGTGAAGAAAAAGATTTAGCAAAAAGAATTGAAAAAGGAGATATCGAAGCGAAGAATTTACTTGCCCGTGCAAACTTACGTTTGGTTGTTTCTATTGCAAAAAAATATGTTGGACGAAGTGCGAACTTAACATTACTTGATTTAATACAAGAAGGGAATTTAGGTTTGTTTAAAGCAGTTGAAAAATTCGACTGGACGAAAGGTTATAAGTTTTCTACTTATGCGACTTGGTGGATTCGTCAATCCATAACTCGTGCGCTTGCTGATCAATCCAGAACCATTCGTATTCCAGTGCATATGGTTGAAACTATTTCAAAATATAAACAAACACACAGAAGACTTAGTCAGGATTTAGGACGAGAACCATTAGCGGAAGAAATTGCTACTGAGATGGGTGTGCCTGTAGAAAAAATTCATGTGATAGAAAACATTTCTCAAGAGACGATTTCACTTGAGCAACCAGTTGGAGATGATGATGATAAATCAACATTAGAAAACTTTATTCCTGATGATAAGATTTTACGACCTGATCAAGAATCTTCACGAAGAATTCTTTCTGATCAAATCCGTGCAGTATTAGATGAATTAAATCCAAAAGAAAGAAAAATTTTAGAAATGCGTTATGGACTTGTAGATGGTATACAACATACTCTAGAAAGAGTAGGAGAGGAATTCGGAGTTACTCGTGAACGTATTCGTCAGATTGAAGCGAAAGTGCATGAAAAACTTCGCCAACACGAAAAAATTGCAAGATTAAAAAATTACTTCGACTAAATTATGAGAAATAACAAAAATTTTGTAATAGTGATTATTGCTATTGGGATGCTTCTTGTTGGTACTGTGGCATATTATATGGGTAAAAACTCAAATCCTTTGCAAGTAAATATTGATCAGAAAAATCTACCACCAGTTAATGTGCCTGTGATAGATAACAACCCAGCCCCAGTTGCACCGATTGATAACAAAGACTATGGTCAGGCAGCCCCACCATTTATTGATACAAAAGATTATGTTTCACCTCCTGTGTTAGATAATAATAATAATAATTTACAAAATACACCGAAGCAATAACTAAATTAAAAAATCCCCGTAAGGGGATTTTTTAATTTTTTCTTTATTTTAATCCTAAAGCTTTTGCAAATGTTTTTAGATTTAGGCTTGAGAAGTTTCCTTTATTTTCACCATTTTGGTGAGCGAAAAGGTAATCATGATATTCCCAGAATTTTCCTTGATCAGCTGCACATCTTGCTGCTTCAGCTGCTTTGATTGATTCATCTTTTTCTACTGCGTATGGTTGTGCATATCTTCCCAAGAAAGCAAAATCTCTACTTACTAATTTTATTTTTCCTGCCTTTATATAATCAGCTAAAACTGTTTGTTCTGTTTCTTTGAAGAATTTTCCACAATAAGGACATTGAAAATCTACATATACTACGACAGTTACTGGGGCATCTGTATTTCCTGTAACGAAATCTGAAGCTGAAACAGGATCAAGTTTTACTTTTATTTCTTTTGTCGAAGCACCGCTTAATACTTTTTCGATTTTTGTAGTTGTATTCTTAGCAGGCTCAGCACCATCTATCGTTGCTAGAACTTTATTGTTTTTAATAATGAATCCTTTCGGAGTTCCATCGACACCAGCTTCACTTCCTTTGTCTGAAGAAGTTGTGACAGCCTGTGCGTATTTACTCGTATCAAGACAGTTACTAAAAGTAGGTAAGGCTTTAGTTAACTTAGCCTCAGCTTTAACTGGATCAACAGGAGTTGGTGTTCCTGAACCTTTGATTAGTATAGCACCGGCAATTATTAATCCTGCGATTATTATCGCACCAGCTATTTGACTTTGATTTGTAAGTTTCTTTTCCATATTTTATTAATATAAATTTATAATGATCTATATTGTAGCATTTTTTTTGTATATGGTATAATTGCTTAATAAGGTCAATATTATTAATTAATTTGTTTTTACCTTAGATTTTAAATAAGGTAGAATTTTAAAAATTATGTGTGGAAAATGTAAAGAAGGGTGTTCAAAGACTGGTTGCAAAATGCACTGTATTATCAAAGTATTATTACTTGTTGGTGCAATAAACTGGGGTCTAGTAGGATTAGGTATGATTTTCCAAAATGGAAATGCTTCTTGGAACGTAGTACATCTTATATTAGGTAGTTCATATTTTGTTGAAGGCCTAGTTTATGTATTGGTTGGAGCAGCAGCTGTTTTGAAAATTTTTGGTTGCAAGTGCATGAAATGCAAAGGTGGTAATTGTAAAGTAGAAGACAAAACAAATACACCAACATAAGCATAATTAAGCAATAAAATAGTTTTTTTAACAAATCTCCTGTAAAGCAGGAGATTTGTATTTTGCGTGTTTTTGTGATATAATTCGACTTAATTAAACATGTCTTTATTCTTAAATGTGATATTTTATATATTGACTTTTATCTCTGTGTACGTGCAGGTATTTTTTTTGGTAACATTTTTTGATAAAAAAAATAAAGTAGTTATTCGAAAAGAACGTATAGAATTAGATGAATACCATGGGGTTACTATTATTGTTCCTTGTTACAATGAATCTGTCACTATTAAAGGAACAATAGATTCACTTCTTGCCTTGGATTATCCAAAAGACAGACTGAATTTGATTATCGTTGATGATGGTAGTAAGGATGATACTTGGGAGAGAATACAAGAATTCACAAAATATCCGAATATTAAAGTTTTTCACAAAGAAAATGGTGGAAAATACACTGCACTCAATTTAGGTTTAGAGCATACAACTACAAAATTTGTTGGTTGTCTTGACGCAGATTCTTTTGTTGATTCACAAGCATTAAAAAGAATTATGACTTATTTTTATGACAAGCATACGATGGCCGTTGCTCCATCTGTTGTAGTTTTTGATCCAAAAAATATTTTACAAGGAGCACAGAAAGCAGAATACGACATGGCTATATATACTAAAAAGATGTTGGCTTTTTTAGGTGGTATTCATGTTACACCTGGACCTTTTTCTATTTTCAGAAAAAAAGTTTTCAATGATCTTGGTCCTTATAGACATGCGCATAATACTGAAGATCAGGAAATTGCTCTTCGCATGCAAGCGAATCACTACACGATAGAGCATTGCCCAGATGCATATGTTTATACTGTTGCTCCAAATTCTGTTAAAAAATTATACAAACAAAGATCAAGGTGGATCTATGGTTTTATCCGAAATGCTATGGATTATCGAAGACTGCTTTTTAGAAAAGAATATGGAACCCTAGCTTTCCTTACTTTGCCGTCTGGAATTATTTCTGTATTGTCCGTAATATATTTATTTGGAATGATTATTTATAATCTTTTTAGTTTTATCTCTAAAAAATTAATGCAAATAAATGCAGTTGGTTTTCATAATGTTGTTTTGACAAAAAGTTTTAATTTTGACTTATTTTTCTTTGATACGAAAACCATTTTTTTTGTTTCAATAATACTGTATACTTCAATCATAATAGCTCTTTTGTTAGGTAGAAGTATGAGAGAAGGAAAGGTGCGTTTTTCTTTTGATGTAGTTTACTTTATGATTATTTATAGTGTAATAGCCCCATTTTGGCTTCTCAAGGCGATAATTAACGTCTTAAGGTCTAAAGAGTCCAGTTGGACACTTGAGAGGGAAGTAAAGATGATTAAAAAATAATATGCAACAAAAATTTGATTGGAAAAGATATGTGGTAGTTTTCTTTATAACAGCTGGCTTGTTTTTGACGGCTATATATTTAAGTAATTATTTTGGTGACAGGAAGATTAATCAATTAAAAACAATTCAAGATAAAATATCTTTGGACTTACTATCTTCTGATACCCAGTTTAATTTATTGCAAGAAGTTTCTTGTAAGGATATTTCAAATTCCGTTTTGTCTTCTGAGTTAAATTCTTTATCGGAAAAAATATCTTATACGGAAAATAGTATGGGTGAAAATAATGATACTGTGATTTCTCTTAAGAAATACTATTCATTGCTTGAAATTAAAGATTATCTTTTAATGAAAAAAATAACTGATCGCTGTGGTCAGAAATCTGTTTTTATTTTGTACTTCTATAAGAGTAATGATTGCGAAGAATGCACTAAACAAAGTTACGTGCTTTCAAGTTTACGTGATAAATATCCAAATTTCCGTATGTATTCTTTTGATTATAATTTGGATCTCTCTGCTGTTAAAGCGATGATTTCTATATATAAGGTTCCAAATACTGTCCCTGTGATGGTCATAGATGGAAAGGTTTACAGTGGATTTAAAACAGTAGAAGATGTAGAAAAAATTATTCCAAGTATGGTTCGTGATAGACAAAATGAGTTGAAACAGAAAGCTATTCTTGATGCTAAAAATGCAAAAAATAATACTAAAGATAAAGCAGTAATAAAAGATGAAAATACCACTCAATAAAAAAACCTTGTATGTTTTTTTACGTTTTGCAATTGTTGGTGTTATAAACACAGCATTGGATTTAATGGTGCTTAATCTACTTGTGTATTTTTTTGCTGTTACTAATGCTTTGATTTTTTCCATATGCAAAGGTGTATCTTTTGCATTCGCTTTAGTAAATAGTTATTTCATGAATAAGTATTTTACATTTGCCAAAAAAGAAACTACTGCTAAAAATTTCTATATATTTGTCTTATTAAGTCTGATTGGGCTCTTTGTAAATATGTTTGTTTCAAGTGTCACATTCTATTTATTAAGCCAATACTCTTTTAATATTTCTGTAAATTTAATTGCTACTATTTCTGGTATAGTTGGAGCTATGTTTAGTATGGTGATAAACTATATAAGTTATTCACTTTTTGTATTTAAATGATAAATAAAATAAAAGAAAATATTGTTAGAAATGTTCAACTTTATGCTGTTTTGGGTGTATTGTTTTTATATTTTTTAATATTAATTCGTTATAGTTTTTACGATGTATCTATTTGGTGGGATCAGGCAGTTTATATTGGAATGGGGAAACATATTGCTTCAGGTGGATCATTAGGTATGTGGGAAATGTTTCGGCCACCACTTTTTCCATTATTTTATGCTTTGTTATATATACTAAATATTCCTTTAGTTTTGGCAGGTAAGACTGTCGTTGTTTTAGCTAGTGTTGGATCCGTTTGGTTGTCATATTTACTTGGTGAAAAAATAAAAAAAGGAGCAGGTATATTTGCTGGAATTTTTTTAATGATGACTCCAGTGTTTTTATATTTTTCTAAAATAGCTACTACTGATATTATTTCCATATTCTTTGTTTTATTGTCCGTTTATTTTTATTCAAAGAAAAAATACTTTTTAACTGGTATTTCTGTCGCTCTTGTTTTTTTATTACGTTTTCCGCAAGGTCTAATACTTGTTTCATTTGGTCTTGCTGTTCTTTGTGATACATATAACCGTAATTTTATTTTATGGTTTAAAGATGCATTTAATAAAATATTATTGATTGGATTAGGTTTCATTACTTTTGTCGTGCCGTATTTATTGTCTAATTATTTATTATATGGAGATGTTTTTAAACCATTAATTATGGCAAGTGATATAGTCACAAATGGAGGTAGTTTGTATGATTTTGGTACATTTTATTATGCAAAAGAAATTTTTAAGATGGCTCCATTCTTATACTTATCTTTACTTACTCCATTTATTTTATTTAAAAAAGATTATATTGGAAGCATTCAAAAGAAAAATTTAAGAATATTAATAATTGCAGTAACTGTTTTTATGGCGTATTTCTTTTGGCAAGTCCACAAAGAATTACGTTACAGTATTGCATTCATTCCATATCTTGCAATTCTTTCAGGTGTTTCGATGACATATTTATTGAGCTTATTTAAAAAGGCAAAGATTGTTTTATTGGCACTGCTTTTCTTTTGTTTTTTGCTTCTATTACCTAGTGCAGATTTGTATTTGAATGATGGAAGTAAGAGCGAGTTTGTGCCACTTTATAATTCTTTAGAAACATTGAAAGGGAACTATCTTTCCACTACTACTATTCCTGTAGTTTTTGGACAAGTAAAGTTGTTGTCTATTTTTGAATCAAGAAGCAGTTTTGGTGATGTGTTTAGGGGACACAAAGACACAGTAGATGGTGTTATCTTTAATAGTTGTGATATTTTCTGTAAAGAAGGAAGAGGGGATCAATTTTGTGCAAATGATATTAACTTAATTGATTCTGAAATACTAAGTGCTTCTTATAAAAAAGTTTACCAAGTAGAAATTAATAAATGTAATTTTAATATATATAAAAAATAAAATGAATCCAACCTTAAGTATAATAATTCCTGCATACAATGAAGAAAAAAGAATTGGAAAAACATTAGATAGTGTTACAGATTTTTTGCATTCTAAAAAAATACAATTTGAAATTATTGTTGTTGCCAATAATTGTATTGATAATACTGTTGGATTGTTAAATGGTATTAAGGAAAATAAAATACCAGAACTTCAAATAATAAATATTCCAAAAGAGGGGAAGGTAGGAAATATGAAGGGTTATGCTATTAGTATAGGTATGAGGCAAGCACGTGGACTTTTTCATATTTTTATTGATGCTGATAATGCAACTGATTTTAAGAATGTAATATCCTTTATGAAAGAAGCAGAACAAACAGATGGTGTCGTTATTGCGTCTCGATACATAAAAGGTTCACATATAGTTAAGAAACAACCCCTATATCGCATTATTTTGAGTCGTGCAAGTAATTTATTGATAAGGTTAGTATTGCTTCCTGGTATTTATGATACACAATGTGGTTTTAAAATGTTTAGTCAAAAAGCTTCAAAAGAAGTTTTTTCTAGGACAACTGTAAACGGATGGGGGGCTGATTTAGAGATGTTGGCAATAGCTCGCGTGCTTGGATTTTCCATAAAAGAATCACCTGTAACTTGGGAATCACAAGATGAGTCAACCGTTAGATCTCATGCCTTTTTTCATACCTTAGTTGAACTTTTTAAAATAAGAAAAAACGTACGTCATAACGTATATAAATAAAAGTGAGCCGCTTGCGGACACGAATAATCCCAAAACTATATATTGTTTTTTATTTTAATTACTTAATTTAGTGAACCTTCTCTGAGCCGCTTCTCAGATTCGAACTGAGGACCTTCGCTTTACAAAAGCGTTGCTCTACCAACTGAGCTAAAGCGGCATGTTTTGTTTTTTAAAGATACTACAATATACTATCAGATTTTAAAAAAAATACAAATTTTATTCCAATCCTTCTTCTTCTCTTATCTTATGCTTGATATACTTAACTCTGCGTTTGTAATCTGAAATCATTTTTAAAAAATGTGATACTTCCTTTTCTTTATGTTCTTTATTTCTGTGTATAAGCTTAGAATTATTTATTCTGCTTTTGATTTTTGTTTTAGCTTTTCCATAATTACTTTTTACAAAATGTGAAGTTTTTATGGATGCTCGTAAGGTGATGATTAATATTATATATCCGTATTTTTTTGCTTTCTTGATTGTTACAATCTTTATTTCATTTAAGCTAATTGGTTCCAATTTAAATTTACCAAGATGTGCAACTTCCTTGAAGTTTACAAACATCATTTTTCTGCCAATCATTAAAATTATTCCACAAAGTGATATAAAGAATAAGATTAGAAAAAAGTACATATTTAATATAGATTAAATTGAATAACGTTTTATTTCTTTTATTTTAGCTTTGTTTTTTTCTAGTAGTTGTCCTACAGTTTCATCTCCGTTTTTGATGAATGGCTGACTGATAAGTGTTTTTTCTTTAAAATATGTTCCTATTTTACCATCAAGCATTTTCTTTTTGATATCTTCTGGCTTGTTGATACTTGCAACTTCTTTTTGAAATATTTCAAGCATTGTATTCTTTATTTCATCTCCTATTTCAGCTTCAGTTATGTATTCTGGTTTCATTGCAGCTGTGTGCATAGCTATATCTCTTGCGAGTTCTTCATTTCCACCTTCAAGACTTACTACTATAGCTATCTTGCCATTGTGTACATAGTTTCCAACTACATCACCAGTAACTAAAAATACATCTCCAAGACCTATGTTTTCACCAGTCTTTTGAATTATAGGATCAATTAAGTCTTTTGAAGCTTCTTTCATTTTTTCAACACCTTCAGTTAAAACTTTATCAGTAAGATTTGAAAGTAGGGAGGTAAAGTCATCATTTTTTGAAACGAAATCTGTCTCACAAAGAAGACCAACTAATGCAGTATTTTTTCCTTCACTTTTTACCATGACGGCACCACTATTTAGAGATCTGTCAGCTTTTTTAAGTGCTATTTCAGAACTAGTTTTCTTTAGAATAGCCAATGCTTTATTCATATCACCAGATGCTTCTTCTAATGCACGTTTACATTGCATTACAGAAATACCTGTTTTGTCTCTAAGCTCTTTAACTTGCTCAGTTGTTATTTGTGTTGACATATATTTTATTTTTTATGCTTCTTTAGTAGGCACAGACATCGTACCTGCTTTGTAAGCGTTACATATTGATGTTGTGAATAATTTTATTGATGGAATTCCAGAATCATTACCAACGATAGGGTAATCAATTCCTTTTATATTTGAATCTGAGTTGATTAGGGCTACAACTGGAACATCTGACTTTCTTGCTTCTGTAGCAGCGATGTGTTCAGCCTTTGCGTCTATGATAAATACAGCATCTGGTATTTTCTTCATTCCAACTAGTCCAGAGTAATAACGAGCTAGTTTTTCCATTTTCTTTGCCATAACCACTCTTTCTTTCTTTGTATATTTATCAAGACCACCTTCTTTGTCTTCTTTTCGGTAGTTTTCAAGTTCAGCGATTCTTTTTTTGATTTCTACGAAATTACTTAATGTGCCTCCAATCCATCTTTCGTTAACGTAAGGCATATTTAAAGACAAAGCTGTATTTTTGATTATTTCTTTAGCTTCTGGCTTTGTTCCAACAAAAAGAACGATCTTATTTCCTGCACCCATACTCTTTACAAACTCAGATGCTTTATCCAGCATATCTTTTGTACTTTCTAGGTTAATGATATCTGTCTTATTCTTTGTTGTGTAGATAAAAGAAGAGACTGAAGGGTGTCTTCGGGTTTTTGAGTAACCGTAATGAGCCCCAGCTTCGAACATTTTCTCTATTGTAATTTCTCCTGTTTCTATTTTTTGCATACGACTTATTCTATCAGAAAGTTCCCATTTTTGCAAATATTT
>JBAXEA010000006.1:0-24289 GCA_037140655.1 bacterium
GTATTAGATGATAAGAAAAAAAGAATGGTTGAAATGAATGTTAAATTAAAAGAAGGTCAGGATAAAGATTCACAATGGAGAGAAAAAGTAGAATTGATTCATCAAGCATATTTTGCAGTAGATAAAAGAAGACCTTATACGAGAGCAAAAGATAAAATTCTTGTTTTTCCATATCCGTTAAAAGATGGTAAGTGCATCGCAGTAGGGACTACAAAAACATCTGTGGCTAAATTTTGGGTTGGTATGGGTGTATTAAGAAAGAAAGATGACAAATATATTGAATCTGTGCTTTCTCCAAGTCAGATAAAAAATGTAGAAATAAATGAAGAACCTATTTCAATAGAAAATTTGTCTGGTAAAAATTTTACGAGAATTAAAATTATTTAATTTAAAATAAAAAAAGCTGACTTGCGGTCAGCTTTTTGATTTTATTCCTTTTAGGAATTTATGCTCTCATGTGTATTAAATTCCAGTTGTTTCCAACTTTTGGTTTTATCGCTAAAGATCCAGCTTTACAATAAGGACAATTTTCTGGTTCAAAGTCTTCTATATCAAAATGAAATACTGGAACTACTTTTGAACCATCTGGAAGTTTGTAATCTTTAGATCTATGTACTAATACATATGACTTTTCGATTACTTTAGGTGGGGGATTATCTCCATTGCAATTTAGAACTGCTTGTTTTGTTTCCCAAGTGCTTCCACTTCCCGTTGTCATAAGTTCATTTATAACTAAAACATTAAGATTGGAAGGTATGCCTCCACGTATTATGGTTGGGTTTCCGTTCTTATCTTTTTCAACAGTAAAATGTCGTATTTTTGGATTTTGTTCTTTTGCCATAATCTTTGCTACTTCATAACTTAAATCAATAGCAGAATATGCAGAACCAGCCACAGCATCAATTCTATATCCTTCGATTAAAATATGTTTTACTATTTCATATGCAAATAAATGACACATGACTGGATAGTCCAAAACATTTTTACAAGATATAAATCCATTACTGTGTTTCTCTGATTTTAAAATTGCATGTGGTTTTTGGGGAGAAGGTCCTCCTTTGTATTGCCAGAATGCATCAAAATAATCAAAAATTGCTTTCATTTCTCGTTCAGACATAAATCTGTTTCTGAAATGATTTGGTGTAAGTTCGAAAACATCACCATTTTGTATTATCTCTAATACGCTTTTAATATTGTCCATTACAAGTCCTCCAATTTAAAGGTTATTATTTATTTAATTAATTTCAATAAAACTATTTCTAAATTTACATTAGTATTTAAATGATATATTGTCAAATAGGTTATAATTTGAATTATAAATTTTGAAGTTGTTTTAGTGTATGTTATATTTTTTATAAGGCCCTATCGTCTAACGGCTAGGACACATCCTTCTCAAGGATGGAATCAGAGTTCGATTCTCTGTAGGGTCACATTTTTGTAAAAAAAAAGAAGCACCGGTTGGATGCTTCTATATTATTTATTAACAAAATGTATTATTTCTTTTGTTTTTCTTCAATACACGTTGTTGCATGTAAAGATGCAAGTAATCTACCTTTTGGAATTAATTTTCCTGATTTAATACAAATGCCATAAGTTTTATTAGCAATTCTAGTTAATGCTCTATCTAGATTTCCTAAATGTTTTAAAAGACGAGCAACTTGGATATTGACCGTCGTATTGTCTGACACTTTTTTTGCATCTTCGACGTTTTGGAAGGTGGGGGAAGTATCTTCCGTTCCATTTCCATTTTTGTCCGACCCTTGCAATACAAGTAATGTATTTTGAATTTTTACTATTTCTTCAAGAATCAAAATTTTAAATTCTTGCAACTCCTTGTCTGAGTACCTCGTTTTTTCTTGTACAGTTTTCTTTTCTGTCATTTTTTCTGTGTTTTAGTTCGTATTATTTAAATGTGTTTTTTTTAAAAAAACTATGCGTTTTCATATCTATTATACATATTTATATAGTTTTGTCAAATTCTAGTTTTACTCGTCGTTTTGGCGGGGTTTATCTATTTCAAGTAGAGAAAGTTCTGGTGAGGATCCAGATATACGCAATACGTCTTTATCTATTTTTCTCAATTCTTTGTTTGAAGTATTGTAATGATTTACTACAGTGCCAAGTGCATTACCAAGTTTAGTATGGTATTCATCATATGACTTTAAATGCTTACCAAGGTCACCAACTTTCTTGATGATATCTTTTGCTGATTCTTCTATTTGCATTGCTTTCAAGCCTTGTAGGACTGTTTGTAAGTATGCAAGAAATGAAGTTGGTGAAGTTATGATAACTTTATATTTACCAGCTGCTCGCTGAATTAAGTTTTCAGCACTTTCATCAATAGATCCAACTTTGTTTATAAGTAAATCGTAATAGATAGCTTCATGAGGAATAAACATAAATGCGAAGTCAGTCGTACCTTTGTCTGGTTGAATATATTTTGATGTTTCAGTAATTCTGTTTTTTAAATCATTTACAAAAGTTGTCTCAAGTCTTTTTTTGTCAGCAGGATTTGTCTCTTCCACCATGCGATTATAATTTTCTAATGAGAATTTAGAATCAATAGGAATTATTTTATCTTTTACGAAAACTACTGCATCCACGATGTTTCCATCTGGGAATGGATATTGCATTTGATATGAGCCTGGTGGTAAAACATTCTTCAAAACAGTTTCTAAATAATATTCACCAAGTATTCCGCGTTGCTTTGGGTTTTTTAAAATATCTTGTAGGCTTTGTAATTGGTCAGCGAAAGAGATGACTTGCTTATTTGTCTCATCAAGTCTGGTTAATTTTTCTGTAACATCACGGATTATTTTATTTGATTCAGATGAATGGAATTGAAGACTTTCGTGCATTTGCTTATTTGATTCACCGATTTTTCCATCTACTGTTCTTGAAAGTTCATTTAGTTGAGTAAGTATAAGTTGCAGACCTGTATCATTATTTTCATTGCTTGTGTCTTTTTTCTTATTTATAAAAAGGTAGGCAATAATACCTCCGACTAAAACTCCTATTATAATCCATAAAATATTTTCCATATGTTTATATTAATTTTCCTAAATGATGTTTTAATGTGTAAATCCAATCTTCGTCATCTCCACCTTCTTTTTCTTTGGTATCTAGAAACCACCTTAGATAACCCGGATCCATTTTAGCTACATCTTCGACAGTCTTACCATTATATTTACCAAAAGAAAATGAATGCATAAGTGATGGCCTAGATGATATTTCAATCATATGATTCAATGCTTCTTCATCTGTAAATTTATGTTCTTCTTTGATTTTATTAAATAGTCTTTCAAATAATTTTTCCAAAACAAGAACATCACCTAGTGCGTCATGTGCAGTAGCTTCTATTTCAATATCTAAATAGTATCGTAGGAATTGTAATTTGTGTTGAGGGATTTTATTTTCTTTATCAAGTGCTCGAGCGACGCGTAGTGTGCATATGACATTCTTAGGTTCGATATTTTCTTTTAAAATTATACCTAAATCAAATTTAGCATTATGAGCGACGACGACAGAATCAGGACTTTCAAAAAGACTTTTGATTTTCTTATAATCTGGGCTTTCTTTGAAACTTGGTTTGTCTGCCACCATTTTATTTGTAATATGATGCACAGATGAAGCTTCAGCTGGAATTTTAATTTCAGGTTTGTATAATTCGCACAATATTTCGTCTCCAGACTTATAAGCCAGCTGGCATAAAAAATCTGTACTATTTACTCCAGTTGTTTCAGTATCAAAGAAAATAATTTTTTTCATATAGTGCTATTTTAACATATTTTGATATAATGGGTCTATGTTACACGAACAAATAAAAGGAAGTATTAAAGAAGCTATGCTTGCAAAAGATGCTGTTCTTTTGAGCACATTGCGTTCTATGGTGTCTAGTTTTACAAACGAACTTGTCGCTAAAAATAAAAAACCAAATGAAATGCTTACAGATGAAGAAGTTATCGTAGTGATAACCCGTTTAGCAAAACAGAGAAAAGATTCAATTGAACAATTTAAAAAAGGAAATCGAGAAGATTTGGTCAAAGAAGAAGAAGCTCAGCTTGCAATATTAGAAAAATATTTACCCAAATTAATGGAAAGAGATGAAGTTGTTAAAATTGTCACGATGAAAAAAGAAGAGCTCGGTGTTGTGGATGTAAAAGATAAAGGTAAATTAATGGCAACAATTATGAAAGATTTGAAAGGTAAGGCTGACGGTACTCTCGTAAAAGAGGTCGTTGATTCTCTATTCTAGAATATATGGAAACAGTAAGACATTTGATTAGTTTAGTTGAAAGTCATCAAGCATTAACTTATGGGTTGATATTTGTTGGCTTGGTTTTTGAAGGGGAAGTCACTTTGATTTCTGCTGGTATTTTCGCTCAACTAGGAGCGATAAATGTGTGGTTTGCTCTTTTGTTTATATACACTGGTGGTTTCCTAAAGACAATATTGGGATATTATATTGGAACTTTGATCGGCAGCAGGTGGAGTGAATCAAAAGCGTTAAAATATATCGAAAAAAGAGTTTTGAATTTGATGCCGAATTTTGAACAAAAACCTTTCTGGTCTATTTTTATTTCAAAATTTATTGAAGGTGCAAATCATATTGTAATTATTTTTTCTGGTTATAAAAAAATTGATTACAAAAAATACTTACGTGCTGAAATAATCTCCACATTGATTTGGGCTCCATTATTATTGTCTTTAGGATATTTCTTTGGATATACAGCTCTGAATATAAGTAAAGAAATATGGAGGTTCTCACTTATAATATTAATATTAATGATTTTATTCTTCCTAGTTGATAAATTGATAGGATGGATATATGAAATCTTTGAAGAATTTTATGATGGTAATTAAAAAAATATCTATGTTGTTTAAAAAAAGGAAAATTTTAGTAACGCACAATGGCTCATTTCATGCAGATGATATTTTTGCTACGGCCACATTGTCACTTTTATATAATGGAAGTGTTAAAATCGTTCGAACTCGTGATAAAGGTAAAATAAAAAATGCAGATATCGTCTATGATGTCGGAGGTATTTACGATCCCTCTAAAAATCTTTTTGATCATCATCAAAACGGAGGAGCAGGAAAAAGAGAAAACGGCATAGAATATGCATCTTTCGGTTTGATATGGAAACATTTTGGATTACAGCTTTGTGATGGTGATAAAGAGGTTTGGGAAATCATTGAAGATAAAATTGTTGCACCGATCGATGCTATTGATAATGGTATCGACATAGTCACACCTGTATATAAAGATATTATGCCTTATGACTTAGAGCAGGCATTTTTAGTTTACTCACCAACATGGGAAGAAAGCAATGATGATATTGATAAAATTTTTAAAGAGCAAGTAAATAAAATTTGTGAATTACTAAAAAGAGAGATATCTGTAGCAAAATCAGAGGTGAAAGGTAAAAACTTAATTTTGGATGTTTACAATAATGCTAAAGATAAAAGAATATTAATTTCTGAAACGCCATTTCCAAGATACTTATTTCAGAAGATTGTTTCAGAATTACCTGAACCAGTTTATTTTATTTGCCCAAGTGGACATAACGAAGTTCTTTGGAAGATAGAGACTGTCAGAAAAAATGGTCATACTATGGATAGTAGGAAATTATTCCCAGAATCTTGGCGTGGTCACTTCGGAGGAGACTCAAAATTGAAAGAAATTACGACTGTGGATGATGCAATGTTTTGTCATAGATCAGGATTTTTAATGATTGCAAAATCTCGCGAAGGGGCTATAAAATTAGCAGAATTGGCACTTTTAGCGTAGAATGGTATAACTATGGCTTTTATAGACGAAATTAAATTACATGCAAGCGCAGGACGCGGTGGGGACGGTGTTGTCCGTTGGCGTCAGGAAAAATTTATCCCAAAGGGTGGACCTGCTGGCGGAGATGGTGGCCGAGGTGGTGATTTTTTTGCTATTGCTGTTCGAGATATAAATATTTTATATAAATATAAAGCTAAAAAAGAATTTACTGCAGGACGGGGAGAAGATGGTGGAAATAAAAGTTTGCACGGTGCAAATGGTGAAGATTATGTTTTAGAATTACCTATAGGTTCAGTTATTACAAATCTAGGAACTGAAGAGCGATGGCAACTATTAAAAGAAGGTGAGAAAGTTTTGCTTTTGCGCGGAGGTTATGGTGGTTTCGGAAATGAACATTTTAAAAGTTCTACAAATACTACACCTCAGGAATGTAAACCAGGTGCTGAAGGTGAACAAGGAGACTTTAAAATTGAGTTGGAGCTTTTTGCAGATATCGGACTTGTAGGATTGCCAAATGCTGGTAAATCTTCACTGCTAAATTCAGTAACTAATGCTGAAGCTAAAATAGGTGACTATGCTTTCACAACCTTAGATCCAAACTTAGGAGATTTTTACGGTTACATAATAGCTGATATTCCAGGGCTTATCGAAGGTGCATCTGATGGTAAAGGTCTTGGTGTGAAATTTTTAAAACATGTGAAAAGAACTAAAATGCTTGCACATCTTGTTTCATTTGAAAATTTATCAAAGGGAACTACTGGCATGATGAAAGTATATAAAGAGATACGTAAAGAATTGGAAAAATATGATAAGAAAAATAATTTAGTTGATGAAGATGGATTGGCTACAAAAGAAGAAATAATAATTCTGACAAAAACAGATGTAGTCGAAGATCCAAAAATTATAGAAAAAAAGAAAAAAGAATTTGAAAAGCTTGGTGGTAAGGTTTACGTCCTGTCATTATATGACGATAAATCAGTAAAGAAAATAAAAGACGAGCTAGTAAAAATTCTAAAGAAAAAATAAAACCCCATAGGCAAGGCCTCTGTGGTAAAAAATATGGAAACAATAAATTGGAATGATTTTGAAAAAGTTGAGGTACGTGTTGGTACTATCATAAAAGTTGAGGATTTTCCTGAAGCACAAAAACCAGCTTATAAAATAACAGCAGATTTTGGTTCTGAGATTGGTATTAAAAAATCAAGTGCTCGAATTACAGATATATATAAGAAAGAAGATTTAATAAATAAAAAAATTATAGGTGTTGTTAATTTTTTACCAAAACAAATCGGGCCTTTTGTTTCTGAATTTCTTTGTGCTGGTTTTTATAGGGAAGATGGGTCTGTTGTTTTGGCTGTTCCAGATAAAGATATTTCTAATGGTAGTAAGCTAGGATAAATAACAAAGCTCAATCTAAGTATAGATTGAGCTTTTTTTGTATAAATGATTATTTATATTTTTATATTTTCTATATAAATTTTATCAATAAACATATCAAGATATTTTTCAAAATCTTCAATGTCGAATGTGATGCCTATATTATTAGCAATATATTTTTTTGCTCCAAAAATAGAAGTTAGAATATAATTCCATTTTGATCTAATAGGACGAGTTCTTAAGCCGTCTTTTTTGTGTATTATAATAATACATTTTTCGTGTTTGACTGCAAAAGCAAATTCAGAAAGTGTTCCAGTTGATTTAAATAAATCATCACAACAAAAAACAATAATGTCGCAACTGCGAATGTTCATATAATTTCTACCTTCACCCATTCCTGTAGGAATGCATACATCTGCATACTGTGAAGTTTTTTCAACTTCTCCATTATTAGAAAGTATTGCTATTGTTCTAGCATCAGGATCAAAATCTTTTGCACCCTTTAGTGCCGCATTCATTACGCCAGTATTTGAGCCACCAGTTAATGTGTAGTGACCCTTTTTAGCTATAATTCTACCTACTCGTTCAGCAAGTAAAATTTCTGACTCCGTGGCATTTTTACCCGGACCCATTACTCCAATTGTTAAGACTTTTTTCATTTGTATTTAATTTAAACTATTCATAAATTTATTGTGTTATCTTGATTTCCATAAAGAAACCCAGAAAACACAACAAATTCGAATTTAAATTTATTTTCAAAAAACTACCACTTACTGTGATATTAAAATATTTATTAAATGTTGTCAACTATATAAAACTAGTCATATTTTGTATAATAAATTTATGGGGAAAAAATATTATCCGACGGTTGGTTTGGAAATACATGCTGAACTGAAAACACAAACGAAAATGTTTTGTGCTTGTTTGAATAATCCAGATGAAGAAAAACCAAATGTAAATATTTGCCCAGTTTGTATGGCGCACCCTGGTACACTTCCTGTGCCAAATAAAAAAGCTATAGAGAATGTTATAAAAGTTGGCCTAGCTATCAATGGTGATATTGCAGACTTTACTGAATTTGATAGAAAAAATTATTTTTACCCAGATATACCAAAAGGTTATCAGATTTCTCAGTTTAAGTATCCTATAGTTTCTTGGGGTCATTTGGCTGATTTTGATGTGACTCGTATACACTTAGAGGAAGATACAGCAAATAACAAACACAGAGATGAGGTTATCCCCGAAGTCAGACTTAGGGGAGATTCCCCTAAGTCTGACTTCGGGCTAGGTTACTCGCTAATTGATTTCAATCGTGCTGGGGTGCCGTTAATGGAGCTTGTGACTGAACCTCACTCATTTGAAAGTGATGAAGAGGCAGCTAAGGCATCTTCGACTTTTGCTAAAGAACTTCAGTTGATTTTGAAGTATCTAGGAGTATCCGAGGCAAATATGGAAAAAGGTGAAATGCGTGTAGAAGCGAATATTTCTATTTCAGAGAATCCTAAAGTACTTGAATTAAATAAACCAAGAAATGAAGTTAATAGAGAAGAGATAATGAAATTACTAGGTACTAAGGTAGAAGTAAAAAATTTAAATTCATTTAAAAGTGTTGAACGAGCTATCAAATTTGAAGTTGATCGTATGATGGAACTTATCGAAAGTGGTAAGGGTTCTGAGATAGTACAAGAAACTCGTGGTTGGGATGAAAGCAAAATGCAAACATTTTCTCAAAGGAAAAAAGAAGGTAGTGCAGACTATAGATATTTCCCTGATCCTGATTTACCAAAAATGAAATTACACAGCGAATTTGATTTAGAGAAAATGAAAAGCGAATTGCCAGAATTACCAGCAGAAAGGAGAAATAAATATAAAACAGTTTGGAAACATTTTTATGAATTAAAAGAAATGAATAATTTTGAGGATATTGAATATGATAAAAAAATAAATTTCCTTATTGAAAATACTATCGTTTCAAATTACTTAGATTCTATTATTAAAAATATGAATCTTAATATTATAAATAATGATTTTGTTAAAAATTTAATAAATACAATAATAAATGATATCTATCCAATTCAGCAAAAATATCCCGAAATCATTTTTCCAGGGAAATTAACAGCTGAATTTGTTCCAATTATTTTAAGTTTACGCAATGATGGAATGTTAACAAATATCGGATATAAAGAAGTTATTGAAGTTACTTATAAAACAGGAGTTCATCCTTTTGAGTATGCAAAAGAACATAATTTACTGCAAGAAAATAATGAAGGGGTAATTAAGACAATTGTAGAAAAAATAATAAGTGAAAATGCTGATATTGTCGCTATCTACAAATCAGGTAAAGAAAACGTCATTATGTCCTTAGTTGGTAAGGTTATAAAAGAAAGTAAGGGAAGTGCTAATCCACAATTAGTTATTAAAATGTTAAAAGATTTGCTAAAATAAACAGATGAAAACATTACGTGAATATATTAAAGACGCAGATGAAAGAGGTGTAGCTATTGGTCATTTTAATATTTCTAATCTTGAAGCTTTGCATGGTATTTATGATGCAGCCAAGAAATTAAATTTACCGATTATTATCGGGGTGTCAGAAGGTGAAGAAGAATTCGTCGGGCGGGAAGAAGTTGCAGCTCTTGTGAAAGCAATTCGAGAACGTGATAATTATCCGATATTTTTAAATGCCGATCATCATTATACTTTTGAAAGTGTTAAGGCTGCCCTTGATGCTGGTTATGATGCGGCGATCATTGATGCAGTCAAACTACCACTTGATGAAAATATTATTTTAACAAAAAAATGTGTTGACTATGCGCGAGAATTATCTAAAAAAGAAAATCGAGATATTCTGATTGAGGCAGAAATTGGATTTATCGGAACATCATCAAAATTACTTGATGCTATTCCTGATGGTATTTCAGAAAATACAATGACTACACCAGAAGATGCAAAACATTTCGTAGATGCTACTGGAGTGGATTTACTTGCACCATCTGTCGGAAATATTCACGGCATGGTAAAAGGAGGAAATCCAAGACTTCATCCAGAACGAGTAAAAGCAATCAGACAAATGACTGGCGTTCCTTTAGTATTGCATGGTGGTTCAGGCTCAATGAATGAAGATTTTACTGCTTGTATAAAAGAAGGTATTGATATTGTTCATATAAATACTGAAATTCGTGTTGCATATAAGGACGCAGTAAAGAAATTTTTAATAGAAAATCCAGATGAGGTGGCTCCATATAAAATACTAAGACCAGCAGTAAATGCTATCGAGGGAGTTGTTGAAGCTCGTTTGAAACTATTTAATAATATAAATTAGCTCAATAATATCGTTATAATACCTAAAAAGGTTGCAATTTTTTAATTTTCATATATAATCTAGTCCATGTTATCTTTAAATGCAAAAACAAGAGATCTTAATATAGATTTAAAAGATTTAAGAAAGTCTGGAGAAATTCCTGCTGTTTTTTACGGTATGGGAAATGTTTCAACTCCAATTTCAATTTCAATAGTTGAATTCAAAAAAGCTTGGGAAAAAGCTGGTGAATCTTCCACTATTAAAATCACTGGACTAAAAATTGCTGTCGATGTTCTTATTCATGATGTGCAAGTTGATGCTGTAACTAGTGAGCCAATACATGTAGATTTTCTAGTAATTGATATGGCTAAAAAGGTTAAAGTTGAAGTTCCTTTAGAATTCTCTGGTGTATCTGCAGCAGTTAAGAATGGTTTAGGTACTTTGGTTAAAGTTCTTCACGAAGTTGAGATCGAAGCGTTGCCAAAAGATATTCCACATAACTTTATAATTGATATTTCAAAATTAGCAACATTAGATAGTCAGATTTTAGTTTCAGATATAGTATTACCTTCAGATGTTGTTATGGTTTCAAAAGGTACCGAAGTTGTAGCTTCTGTAGCTGTTCAAAAAGAAGAAGTAGAAGTTGCAGAACCAATTGACCTTACAAAGATTGAAGTAGAAAAGAAAGGAAAGAAAGAAGAGGAAGAAACACCTACTGACAGCAAATAATTATCTTAAAATATGCTATAATAAAACTATGACACGAAATTCAGTCATAGTTTTTTTATTTATAATCGTTAGTTTTTTTGTTTACAATTTACGAGATCACGCAGTGTTTGCTGTTGATTGCTCTGTTGCTAGTTCTATTGTCACTCAAGCAGATAAAAATTCTTGTCAAAATGAATTAAACCAAATAGAAGCACAATTACTTAATTTACAAAATCAACTTGCAGACCAACAGAAACAAACTGGTACTTTAAAAGGTGATATAAATTATTTAACTACACAAATCAACTCACTAAAGGCCAAGATTAAATCAAGAGGTCTAGTTATTGCCGAGTTGAAAAATTCAATAAAAGAAAAAGTCGTAGCCATAACTTCATTGTCTAAAAAAATCGAAAGTGAACACCAGTCACTTGCTCAACTACTTCGAAATACAAATGAATTTGATAATGAAAACATTACATATTTGATTTTATCCAATGACACTATCTCTGGTTATTATAGTGATCTAGAATCATATGATTCTATTAAACAAGGAGTCAAAGCTTCTGTTGATAAAATAAATGGAATAAAAACTGAAACAGAAATACAAAAACAAGATTTGGAAGTAAAGAAAAATGCTGAGACAGATGCAAAGGTTCAGTTAGAAACTGCTCAGAAAAAAGTTGCACAATCAGAAGCTGACAAGAAACAACTTTTAGCTATTAGTAAACAGAAAGAAAGCGCTTATCAGAAACTAGCTGCAGAACAAAAAGCTAAAGCAGATAAAATCAGAGCTGCCTTGTTTAATCTTCGTGATAGTAAAGCCATTCCTTTCGGTACTGCGCTTATGTATGCAAATGCTGCTGCAGCAAAAACTGGAGTTCGTCCTGCATTTATTTTGGCAATTATCACACAAGAATCAAACTTAGGTACAGATACAGGCTCATGTTATGTGACTGATTTGCAAACTGGTGAAGGAGTATCTACTAAAGGAAAAGTTTATAAAAATGTTATGAAACCAAGTAGAGACGTTCCTCCATTTTTGACTATTACCGAGGCTCTTGGACGTGACCCAATGAAGACATTAGTGTCTTGCCCTATAGGAGGTTCAGGTTACGGTGGAGCGATGGGTCCTGCACAGTTTATACCTTCGACCTGGGATGGAATGAAAGAAAACATTGCAAAGGCCCTAGGAGTGTCATACGCTGATCCATGGCAAGCAAAAGATGCAATCATGGCTTCAGCCTTATTCTTGGAAGATTTAGGTGCTCATGAGGGTAGCTATACATCTGAGATGAAAGCGGCTTGTAAATATTATGGTACAGGTGGCTCAACTTGTCCTTACGGAAGAAATGTTGCAGCTAAGGCTGTCACAATACAAAACAATATTGATTTTCTTACTAAAAACTAATTATATTAAAATATGAAAAATGCATTGTTAAAAATAATTTTTATAGTCTTTATTTTCTTTGCTGGAGTTATGAATACTTCGGCTTCTGCTCCTGCTACAAAGAAAGCTATAGAATACAAAGTTCCAATTTTGGTTTACCATTCTTTTGGTCCAATGGTAAATTCAAAAGAAAGTAAAATGACGACTCATTACAGAGTTACAGAGAAAAATTTTGAAGAGCAAATGAAATATTTATCTGATAATAATTATCATCCAATAAGTTTTAGTGCGTATGTTGATAGTATAAATAATAAAACAAAATTACCAGATAAAGCTATTGTGCTTACTTTTGATGATGGATGGAAAACTCAATATACTTACGCTGTTCCAATATTGGAAAAATATAAATTTACTGCTACATTTTTTATAGTTACTAGTTATGTAAATGGTAACTATAAAGCATATATGACTTGGGATAATTTAAAGGATTTAGTAAAGAATGGTTTTGATATTGAATCACATACAAATACTCATCAAATGCTTACTAAGGTCAATACTAAAAAATTAAATGATGAGTTGTTTAATAGTAAAAAGATATTAGAAGACAAATTAGGAATAAAAGTAAAAACAATTGCTTATCCAAATTATATGCAAAATGCAACTGTTCGTAATGCTGTAAAAAGTGCTGGATATATTGGTGCTCGCGCTGGTTGGGGTAATTTTAAAAATTCCTTAGATCACATTTACGAAATTACTTCACAAGAAGTTGTCAGTAATCCGAACCCTTTTTCTTCTAAAAGACTGCCAGATTTGCCTTAATTAATAATTTGTGATAAACTTTCGAAGTTATGAAAAAAAATATACACCCAAAATTTAACACTAAAACTACTGCTACCTGTGCTTGCGGGGCTGTTTTTGAAGTTGGCTCAACAATGCCTGAAATCAAAATGGAAATCTGCAGTAAATGTCACCCTTTCTTTACAGGTACTGAAAAGATAATGGATATGGCAGGAAGAGTAGAACGCTTCAACAAGCGCCGAGCTGCATCTGCAAAAGCAAAAAAGTAAACAATAAAAACGAAGTTTCTTAAAATTTTTCGTCCCTTCACCCTTCTTGGAGTACCAAGTGGGACCCCCGGAACAAAAAATATTAAGAACCTTCGTTTTTTTAATTATATGAGCTTAAATATCGAAGAACTTAAAAAAGATCACAAAACCAACTACCTAGCTGGTGTTTTAGAGAATCTAATTAAACAAGAAAAAGAAGTAGAAGAGATGATGGCAAGTGATTCATCTTTGAAAGAAATGGCTGAAGGTGAATTGAAAGAAATTAAAGTACAAAAAGAAACTACTGAAAAGCAGTTACAAGATATTTTAGATAAAGAAAAAGAAGAGGATGAGTCTCCAAATGAAATCGTGCTTGAGGTACGAGCTGGTGCAGGAGGTGATGAAGCAGCACTTTTTGCTTGGGAGCTTGCACATATGTATGAAAGATTTGCTGAAATAAAAAAGTGGCAATGGAAGACAAACTATGAATCAAAGAATGATATCGGAGGATACAAAGAAGCATCTTTTGAAATAAAAGGTCAGGATGTTTATCGATTTATGCGATATGAAACTGGAGTGCATCGAGTACAGAGAATTCCAGCTACTGAAAAAAATGGCCGAGTTCACACATCTACTGCATCTGTCGCGATTTTACCAATTCGCAAGAAAGTAAATTTTGTAATCAATCCTGCTGATTTAGAAATGGAATATTCTCGTTCAGGTGGAAAGGGAGGACAGAATGTGAACAAAGTTGAGACAGCTGTACGTTTGATCCACAAACCAACAGGTCTCGATGTGCGTTCTACGAATGAAAGAAGCCAGCTCGCAAATCGTGAAAAAGCCATGATGATTTTAACTGCCAAAATTCAACAACTTAAAGAGGAAGAAGAAGCTAAAAAATATGCGGGTGTTAGAAAAAATCAAATTGGTTCTGGAGATAGATCTGAAAAAATCCGTACATACAATTTTTCACAAGATCGTATTACCGATCATCGTATAAAAAAATCTTGGCATAATTTGCCAAAAATACTAGAAGGGGAAATGGAAGACATTTTTACCTCACTCGAATCCGGTGAAACTGGCAATGAAGAAGAATAAAAATTTAAAATAAAAAAGCCTGTCTTGTAAAAGACAGGCTTTTGATATTGTATATATCAATATCAATTTGGAAAACGATATATTTCTTCGTTTGCTAATTCTCCGCGCAGAAAAGGAAATAATAATCCATTTTCATAAGCTAAAAGTAATTTATCAGCAAAAGGTTCTAGGCGATTACCGCTGCCATTTGATCCAAGACTATTTCCCTCATCCTTTCCATTATACCAATAAGTATCAGATTGGAAGTTTTTTAGTAAATGTTTGTTGAGTTTCAAGTGATTTGATGTATCTGCGATACAATCAATCAAAAGAGGAAATATTCCTGTCTGACTCCATCTGCCCAATATAAAGAAATGCGTTGGCATGTCTTTAATAAATCCAACTAAAATCGGATCAATGTTTCGTAACCAATTTGAATTTGACCATTCTCTGCTCGACATATCATGATATGGTGTCATGATTGTTACGTAATCAAATAATTCTTTAGCTTTATTCATAACACGTACTATGTTTGGTGGCATTATGTCTTTACCTATAAACTGACTAATTGGTCTAGTTCTTCGATTGTAGATTTGATACAAAGTTCGAAATTCTTTTGATCCAATACAATCACTAAAAAATTTAATTACATGATCAACCTGAGGGTCATCCTCGTTTGTTTTGATTTGAAAACTTTCCTTTGAGTATGTAAAACATACAGGAAATGAATAGAACAATTCAACAAAATTTCTTATTTCAAGAACAGAAGAATAATTTAATAAATTATTTTCATTCATCAAAGTAAAAGCACTTCTTACTGAAAGAAACTGTGCATACTCTTTTTTTAATGAAGCCGCTTGACCCTGTAAACCACTTTCGTTGTAAAGTTTTACATTTTCATCGACTAATCTATTTTCAGCTTCCTGGTCTATTTCACCTTGGGTGATGTTGCATTTAAAACCAAGAGGCGTAAGCATTGAGAAGTTTTTTGCTATAAAATCTTCAGATAATTTTATGATATCTTCAGGTCTATAGTCATTATCTCCTTTGTTTAATAACCAAGCCATTTGCTGAATAAATTCAGCTAAAGGTTTATTTTCTCCTGCTTTCAATAAATCTTCTTCACTAATAATCTTTTTAAGATCATGATATGGTGAAGTAGTTTTAGAAAAATTCATAATGCTTAATTGTTTTTGTCCTTTTTCTAAAGACGAATCAATCAAAGTAATGGATTCAGTCCTAAACTTTCCGACTCTTTTTGTGTCAGTATTTAATTCATGAAACTCAACCAGTTGACCTATTTCAAAAGTTGCATTTTCTGTATTACAAAATACGTCCCCATTTGTGTTGATTGTTTCATATCCTCGCTTTACATTGTCAATAAATACGAATCCAGTATGGATTGATTTTATTGCCCCTACGTAATTACCAGCTTCTACAAGTTCTGGATTTAAGATAATGATTTCATTATCATTTTTATTATTTTCCATTTTTCAGACAGATTTTTTAATTTTTAAATTAATTTATTTACAGAATTTTCAGAATTTAAAACCAGTTATGTTTTATTAGTAAATAACAGGGGACCTCCTTTCTTTTGTTATTTGTTTTCCAATAAATTGTTAAAAAACTGATTTGTAATATTATATACTATTTATATAAAAAGTCAAGAGTGTGTATTATTTTTATTTGACAAATTTTCTAAAAAGGATATTCTGAAATAGAATTGTAAACTTCGAAGTATGTTACTTAACTAGTGGCGGCAGTCTACTGTTAAGATTAAGTCCAAAGCTCTGCTGGAGAAGGTGGAGGAATGATGTTCAGACTGTAATAGTAGAACATCTACTTATTTAAATTTAACAATTCCCGTCAGTAAGGGAGACCGAGTCCGAAAAGGGCGAAAACACTGATGAAGAGGGCGACCATGTATTTATATATGGGGCCCTCTTTTTTATTTACAAAAATATTATATTGTGGTATTTTAAAATTAAATAAGTACATTTTGTACTTTGAAAAAATGTTAAACAAATAAATATTTCGGTATAAGTAATTGGTGGAAATTTTTTTAAAAAGGAGGTTGTTATGTCTAGCAAGAAATATCGTAAAAAATGTAAAAGATTTTGGATAAAACAAAATCTTGAAAAACCCAAAAAAGAACAAAAAAAATCATCTGGATTTGGGAAAATTTTGAAAATGAGGCGTAAAATGGAAAGGTTTCTTTATCAATACGGCGCTCGTATTGGTGGAGAAATTTATGATTAATCATCAGTAGACGCTGTGCCTTGATTAACAGGTATGGAAACATTCAAATAGATGGTCCTGGTCTAATAAGCTATGCAAGTGATTGCATGGCTTTTTTATTACTTTATCCACAAAACATTGCTATTGTGGCAAATTTGTGCCATACTTTAATTCGTAGTTTCTCGTAGGGCTTGTTTTTTGAGCAGTAAGAGTAATCTACATTCTGACCCGAGTCAGGACATTATAAAGTAGTTTTTGCCCGATTTTTGAAAAACGGGAGAAATGTAAAAATGGCTACAAAGCTATACGTAGGGGGATTACCTTACAGTACTCAAGAAGACGCTTTAAAAGAGCACTTCGCACAAGCAGGATCAGTTACATCTGCTGTTATTATCATGGACAAGATGTCCGGTCGTTCAAAGGGTTTTGGATTCGTTGAAATGTCAACTGATGCAGAAGCACAAAATGCTGTATCAATGTTCAACGGTCAAGAATTCGAAGGACGAAAGCTTACAGTTAATGAAGCTCGCCCAATGGAAGCAAGACCACCAAGAACAGGTGGATTCGGAGGAGGAAACGGTGGTTACGGTGGTGGAAACCGCGGTGGACGCCGAGAATACTAATTCTTTAATTAATCTCTAAAAACAAAAAACTACTCGAAAGGGTAGTTTTTTGTTTGCGTATTAGCATTTTTTTTGGTATATTTCTTATGTTCTTTCTAGATTACAAAGTAATACTTTTTTATGACTCGCACTCGAACCTGAATGTGGTTAATGAATTTATAGTAGCGTATGTCATAAAAAGTATTACTTTGTAATAATCGTTCGAGCGTGTAGTTCAGTGGTAGAACGCTGTCCTGATAAGACAGAGGTCGAAGGTCCGATTCCTTCCACGCTCACATAGTTAAACTTTAATAATATAATTCTTGTTGAATTTATGTGGAAGAATTTTCTAGTTAACCTAAAGGATATATTCAGACTTGGTTTTCAACTTGCAAAAGCAGAATTTAAATTAAGAAACGAGGGCAGTTACCTTGGTATTTTTTGGTATTTATTAAATCCAATTTTAATGTTTGCATCATTGTTTTTTATATTTTCTGATCGACTTGGAAATCATATAGAGAAATACCCTTTGTTTTTGCTTTTAGGAATAATAATGTTTAATGTGTTTCAGTCTACGACACTAGAGGCCACTAGCTCTATAATCAAAGGTTATCAGCATCTGATAAAGTCTATAAATTTTCCAAGAGAATCACTTGTTCTTTCTATTGTATTGAAAAATATTTTTTCACATAGTTTTGAACTATTACTTTTTTGTGTTGCTTTAATTTATTTTCATGTAAGTCTTTTGGGGATTTTTTATTATGTTTTAATATTTATTCCTTTTGCTATTTTTATTTTTGGATTTTCTTTGGCTATTTCAGTTTTGACTGTATTTTTTGTAGATATGGATAATATATGGATTTTCGCTGTAAGGATAATTTGGCTTGGAACGCCAATTTTTTATGCCATAGAAAATCAAACAAGATTATTTGTTTTTAATCTTTTTAATCCTCTTTATTATTTTATTACAATGGCTAGAGATTTAGTTATATATAATAGAATTCCAGAAACATATATAATATTCGGAGCATTAGGTTTTAGTTTGTTTTTCTTAATTTTTGGATTGTTTGTATTTAATAAATTAAAGCTAAAGATGGCTGAATTGATATGAGTAGAATTACTGTAAAAAATATTTCAAAAAAATTTAGAATTGGTTTTATGAAAAACCAAAGCATTTTAAATAGACTACTTATAGCTCTATCAAGTAGAGGTCAAAAGAAGGAAATAATAGTTTTAAATGATGTATCTATTGCGATAAATAAAGGCGAGACAGTTGGTATCATTGGTGAGAATGGTTCAGGTAAAAGCACCTTACTTCGTATAATTGCAGGTATATATAAAGCAGACAAAGGAGATGTATTTATTAATGGAAAAATTATTTCATTGATAAATTTGGGTGTAGGTCTAAAGGAAAGATTAACGATGAAAGATAATATTTTTTTGATGGGCTCATTACTTGGAATGAGTAATAAAAATATTATTGAAAAATTTGATGATATAGTTTTGTTTTCCGAATTAGAAGATTTTGTTGATACAAAAGTTTATCAATTCTCCGCTGGTATGATTCAAAGATTAATTTTTTCTATTGCAATAAATGCGAATCCAGACATTCTCTTGCTCGATGAGGTTTTTGAAGTGGGGGATGAGAATTTTAGAGAAAAAAGTGCTAAAAAGATTAAGGATTTAGTAAATACTAAAAACGTAGCAGTAATTTTAGTCAGTCATGAATTGGAAATGATAGAAAAATATTGCGATAGAGCCATTTTAATCAAGAAAGGAAAAATACAAAAAGAGGGTAATTCAAAAGAGGTAGTAGAATTTTACAGATTAAATAGATAATTAATCTTTTTTGTATTTATATAAAAATAATTTTTCAGGACTATTTCCAACAAGATCAAAATTATTGCAAGCAAATTCACTTGAGTAAACATAGTCAATACTGTATTTTTCTGCTAAGTAATTTTTTTCTACGCAGTCGGATGACATGAAAAAACCATATGAAAGAAATTGGTTTGTAATAACAGCAGGCTTAGATTCTAATGGAAAATTGTTTGTTACTACTCCAATAGTAAGCCCTTTCCATGGTATGGATATAAATCTTTTTTGATGAATATTAGAAAATAAATTTATGTCAGATTCTGTAAGGTATTCATTTGCTGGAGGAGCTGGGGAAACTGTTTTGTGATTTGCTTGAGGGTTTAATTTCAAAACCAATTTAGACCATCTGTCGTTGTTTGTGTAAGTTAAAGAAAATATCGCAACTAATAAAAATACAGCTATTTTGATTGTATTTACTATGTTCTTTTGAAGTATCTCTGGATATTTTTCCTTTAATATTTTATATAAATAATCAAAGCCAAAACCTGAAGAAATTATCAAAAGTACTGATGTTATTACGACGACTCTAGGATATTCTATGATTATTGTTTTTAAAATAAATGTATAAATGATCCAAAAAAATACACCAGTTAAAATCGGAGCAAGTATGTAATACAATTTGTCTTTAATTATTTTTACTAAACCAAAGAAAATAATTGGTAAAAATATTATTGGTATGATATTCCAAATACTGAAATCAGGAATACCATTATCTAAAACTGGCCTTATGATGTAATTTGAAAATGTTTTTAAAATTGGAATTATTTGGAAATTGTTTATTGAGATACCTAAAATAAAGAAGAGTATAAATGATAAAGATATGGTAGTAATTATTACATATTTATTTATTTCACTAGAATTGTGATTTTTAATTAAATAGACAATCCAAATAGGTGCAATAAAAATGATTATTGGTGGATAAAAAATAATAGATAGAACAGAAGAAATTCCTGCAAGTTTAGAATCCTTTAGGTAAAGTCCACCTAAGCATATGATCATCATCAAGAGTCCCATTGTATATGGTAGGAAATACCATATACCAGGAAGGTTGGCACTGTTGGTTATATACAATATACTGCTTGCTACAATTACTGATACGTATTTATCGATGTTGTTTATACGTAAGAAAATATAACTCATCAGACAAATCAATAAACCTGCGATAATGGAAAGAATTGGAAAATTTAAAATTGGATTTAAATTAAAGAAAAGAAAAATTTCGGATGTGAATGAGAAAAAAGCTAACAATGGACTAGGTACTCTCACGTTATTGTTTATCGGATTTACTATAGGCAAGGATTGATTTTCAATCGAATATTTAGCAAGTGAAGCACCGATCCATTCATCAGAAAAATATGGATATGTGTATGAATTATTTGTAACTTCTATAGAACCATTTACTGTATTTATCTTTCCAGTATATAAATAATGTACAGACCATAATTGAAAAATAATTATTAAAAAAGTAAAAATGATTAAATAATTTATTTTAATTTTTTCAAAATATTTTTTTCTTTTTATAAAAATTACTAAGCTTATAATAGCCAAAATTGCATTTGCGTATGCAATTGTTTGGTAGTTAAAAATATGCAATAATTGGGTTGTAATGCTGAGAATGAAATGAAAAAGGATGAGTGAAGTAAAGACATACAGAAATCCTAGTGTTTTATTTTTAAAACAAAAAAATAGAAGGAATGGAATTGTCGTAACGGCTATGCTAAATAAGGTTAAAATCATTATCGAATTATATCATGAAACTAAAAAGAGAAGTTAGTATAATTATTCCATGTTTAAATGAAGAAAAGTCTATTGGCTTGTGTATTTCAGAAATAGAAAATGTTATTTCTGCTAGCTTATTAGACGCAGAACTTGTAATCATCGACAATGATTCAAACGATAGTACAAAAGCTATAATATTAGAATATCAAAAAAAGTTTTCAAATATTAATCTAGTTGAAGAAAAGCAAAGAGGATATGGTAGTGCATATTTAGCAGGAATAGATAATTCTGTCGGTGAATATATTTTCATGGCAGATGCTGACAATACTTATGATTTTAAAGATATACCACTTTTTATCAATAAATTGAAATTAGAGAAATTCGATTTAGTTATTGGTAATAGATTTTCTGGGAAGATGGGTGACAAATCAATGCCATGGCTTCATAGATATATTGGTAATCCAATACTTTCATTTTTGGTTCGATCTTTCTTTAAAATAAAAATAAAAGATATACATTGTGGCGCAAGGGCAATAAAAAGAGATGCTTTAAATAAAATAGTTTTATATACAAAAGGTATGGAATTTGCTTCTGAAATGATCATCAAGGCCTCAAAAGCAAAATTAAAAATATGCGAAATTCCCGTAGCATACAATGAAAGAATAGGTGAGTCTAAATTAAAATCATTTTCAGATGGTTGGAGACATTTAAGATTTATTTTATTGTATTCACCAAATTTTCTTTTTCTGATACCTGGATTGTTTTTATTTATCTTGGGCTCACTGCTAATGATATATTTTTATTTTTCTAATCCAGAATTCCTTGGTATACAACTATATGTACATCCGATGTTTCTTTTTGCTGTGATGATAATGGTTGGATATCAGATAATTTTCTTTGCTGGTTTTTCTAGGATATATGCAGTAACACATTTAGGTGATTCAGACAAAATGATTGAAATGCTTTTTAAGAAAATTACTTTAGAAAAAGCTAGTATTTTAGGTTTTTTACTACTAGTGGTTGGTATATTTATATACATATATGTTTTTTCTAAATGGATTAATTCTGGTTTAGGATCATTGAATGAAATTAAAAATTCAATAGTAGCTCTGACATTGATTGTGCTTGGTATACAAACTTTCTTTTCAGCTTTTATGTTTAGTATTTTAGGTATTAAAGAAAAATAAAATGGATGATAAAAAATCATTTTTAATAATTACCAACGAACTTCCAATAAACAATACAGGAGGTGCAAACATTAGAAATTTTTTCTTTATTAAGGAATTGTCTAAATATTACAATGTTACTCTATTGTCATTTGTTGGTAAAAAAGATAAAGCACAGTCCTTAAGTGATTTAGAAAATATATGTGAAGTTATAATCATACCATCGTTTTTTGGTTCATATTTATTTAAAATTTTCCTTTTAAGAAGGAATTTAAAAAAAATACTTTTAAAAAGGAATTTTAATTATATTCAAGTAGAGCATTCAGAATTTGGCGACGTCTTAAATGGAGTAAAAACAGATTCTATGAAAATATTGGATTTTCATAATGTAGATAGCTATGCTATTGGTTTAGATAAAAATATTTTTGATATGCATGTTTGTTGTTCTGTTTATGAGAAAGAGAAATTAAATAATCTGAGATATAAAAATATTATAGTTGTGCCAAATGGAGTTGATGTAGAGTACTTTCATTTTGATAAAAATACTGACAAGCAAAAATCAATTTTATTTATAGGTAGATTAAAATATCGACCTAATATTGAGGGTATTAAATATTTTATAAAAGAAATTTTTCCTTTATTAGGCATAAACATAAAGTTAAATATAATTGGTGAATATGATGATAAAGATTTTATTAATGAAAGAAAAATAAAAAATGTTAACTTTTTAGGTTTTGTGGATGATATAAGACCATATTTTAATAATTCAATTTTTATTTGTCCCATATTACATGGTAATGGGACTAGGCTGAAAATACTGACTGCTTTTGCAAATGGCGCGCCGGTTGTCTCAACTTCAAAAGGAGCAGAAGGTGTAGATTATGTAGACGAAGAAAATATTTTAATTGCAGATAGCCCTATTTTATTTAAGGATAAGATATTGAAATTAATTAATGAGCCTGTTTTCCTAGAGAAAAATATACAGAATGCGAGAAAATTAGCAGAAGAACAATATGATTGGAAAATCATTATGGAAAATTATAAGAATGAATTAAACAAATTATGAATACAGTAAAGATAATTCACCAAACATGGAAAACTAATGAAATCCCAAAGGAATTACTTTTTTGTGTTGATTCTTGGAAAAGAAATAATTCTGATTGGAAATATAAACTATGGACTGATGAAGAAATGGATATTTTTGTTAAAAATGAATTTCCTAAACTGTATGAAATTTACAAATCATATAAAACAGATATTTTTCGTGCTGACCTTTTTAGATTGTTGGTAATTTACAGTAAGGGTGGAGCTTATGTAGATTTAGATATGGAGTGTATAAAAAGCTTGGATTACTTAATCGAAAATTATATTAAAGATGCTTCACTTGCTCTTTCGTTTGAAATGCCAGCTCAATCAATAGGTGTTTACAATATTAAGCCTTTATATGCTGCTAATTTTATTTATGCATTGCCTAAAAATGAGACTTTGAAGCAGCTGATTGATCTAATTGTAAGCAACGATACACAAAATACAGATGTAATCAAAACAACAGGGCCAATAGCAATAACGAATGCATTAAATTCACTTCTTCCAAATAAAGGGATAACTATTCTTGATTGGAAAATTGTGAATCCGATTTTAGATGTGACTAATAATACGATGATGCCATATTATAAACTTAAGTCTTTGAAAATGTTGCTGGATAGGGAATATTACAAAGAAACATGTATGGTACATTACTGGCATGGTACATATTGGAAAGATAATCCCCCGATACTTCTTTTAGAAAAAAGTAAATTAGAGAATGAATTTAAATATTTAAGTAATCCATTTAATTATGCTTATGAAGTATGTATTTACATAAAACGAATTGCTTTTTTGAGGAATGTCTATAGATTGTCAGCATTCCTTAAAGCAAAATTTAATTGGTATAAAAAGTTTATTGAATTTATTAAGAAATAATTATGTTTTATAAATTAAAAAGAAAAATCGAAAATAA
>JBAXEA010000007.1:0-24055 GCA_037140655.1 bacterium
AAACAATACTATAATAACATTTTTTGGAAAAAACGCAAAAAAATGATAGATTTAACAATACGGAGGCGTGGCTATGGAATATGAACTGCTTCATATTCCATCTGTTTGACCTAACGGTCAACAAGCTCGTGTGCGGAGCACAAGCTTGAGGGAAGGGTCCGAGAGGACACGAAGCAAGCTGACTAAAAGGAGGCGTGGCTGAGTGGTTGAAGGCACAGGTTTCGAAAACCGGCATTGGGGAAACTCAATCGTGAGTTCAAATCTCACCGCCTCCGCAAAATACGTAAGATTAGAACCGAAGTAATTTTTGCTAATTTTTGATATAATTAAAATTATTAAATTATTTTAAGTGATAGCTTTTTAAAAATATGTTGAACAATATGAGTTATGGAGCAAAAATAAATTATCATGGACAAGCTTTAGTAGAGCTTTTTAAGCAATTACAACAAGACCGAAATATTCCAATAGATAAAATCAAAATAACACAATTTGCTGGGGAAGATTGGAAAGATTTTATTTTGCAAAGTATCCAAAAAAATGGTGGAACTGAAAAGATTTTCGGTAATGAAAAAAGACCATTTAGTAATAATGAATTACGTCTTTTGCTTTGTGAAAAAACATTTGATAATATGTTTGAAAATTTATTAAAAGAACATAACTTATGGTTTGATTTAAATAAAAATATGGAAACTAAAACAAATAAATCTGCAAATAATTTTATAAAAAATGAAGTATTGAAAATGGAAAATAGAATGTTTTGGGGTAGTATTATTAGTTCTTCAATAGGATACTTAGTTGTAACTCTTTGGCTAAATAATATTAGAGCGACCGCATCACTTTGGTTCGTTTGGGTGCTGATAATAATACAATTTGCTTTATATTTTTCTATTTTTATATCTAGCTACAATCGTTCCAAAATTTTAGGTATTAATAACAATATTGCTTTAATTCTTTTTATTGTTCTTGCTATTTTAGGTAGGGTTAATGACTGGGAAGTTATAATAGTACCTATTGTTGTAATAGTTATGCTTGCGTTCTCGGCAAGAAATAAAAAAGCTTCTCAAAAAGGAAAACTAATATCACCAGAAAATAAAATATAAACAACTATATTTGTTTTAGGTTTAGCCTTTAAAATAATCAAAAAAAAGCAAAAACAATTCTTATCATAAACAAAATACCTAAGATTTGATACAATAAACTTATGTACAAAAAAAGATTGACATCAAATTTATTAATGCTAATCATAATTTCAATTCTCGAATTCATTTTTTTTCATACCAACAACATTATAAGTTCCATCACTGCTTGGATTATATTCGTGTTTTGTCTAATAGGTATAGGGTCAGTTTTTATGGAAGTTTATCCACCTAAACTTAAAAAAGAAGTAACTGGAAATTACTTTGAAAATACATTAATATATTTATTACTTGGAATCATTGCTCTTTTGATAAATTATTCTTTCTTTGGAATTACATTATTAGCTATAAGCTTTTTTATTGCTGGAATAGTCAATTTAATTTTTGGATTTATGTATGGAAACAGAAAATAGTTTATTTATTAAAGTCCTTATCTGGGCTTATAATAGAGAACAAAATGCGTTTACAACAAGCGAACTTTTTAAGGAACTTAATTTAAACTCCACAGAAAAAGAGTGGGTAATGAATACATTTGTTTATGCACCACAAAATAGCTGTCCTCTATTTTCAGTTTTTAAACCTCAAAATGAAAATGGGTATTTACTTTCAGACAGAGGAATGTCTATTGTGTTAAATTATTTAGGTTTAAAAGAAGCAAGAGAAAGCAGTAAGCAAGCAATGAGAATAGCAACATGGTCTCTTTGTATAGCAATCATTGTCGGAATAGCAGGAATTTTTTGTCAGATACTTATTAAATGATTAAGAATTTAAAGGATTAAGGAAGTTCCAACTTCATACCATACCCTCCGCATTTACAAAATTTTATCTTGGTTTATAATCTATTTATGAATATGGAATCACTAAATGAAGATAATATTGTAGGTAAACAATTGGACCTTATTTCACAAGAGGACCTTTCAAGTATTTCAAAAAAGTACAATATCAATGAGAATTTATTGACTAAGATTGAAGATAAGTATTTTGCTTGTAATATGCCAATCGAAGAATATGTTAACGAGCGTGCTGAAATTGCAAAACAAAATAATATGGGAGATGTGAATTTTTTAAGCAAGATAGATGGGAAATGGTTTGCTTTATTTCATGGGCGTCAGCTTGATTTAGAAGAATGGAAAAAGCAGGTTGATTTAGATAGATTGTATAATTCTAGTGACGGTGAAAAGGAAAACTATTGGAATAAATAAAAAAAACGGAGGCAACGCATCCGTTTTTTTTATTTACTTAGTATGTATAGTTGAATATATATCCTCGAGTGCCTTTACAGCATCGCCTACAGCGATGTTGTTTTGATGATAGAGGATATTTGTGCAGTCTCCAGCGGCCCAGACTCCTTCTGTTTGAGATTTTCCAGTCCATGGGTCAATTATGATTTTGCCAATTTTATCTAGTGGAACTAAGTCTTTTACAAAGTCAGTATTTGGTATTTGTCCAATTTCTACGAAAATACCAGTGACAGCTAATTTAGTTTCTTCGTTTGTATTTAAGTCTTTGTATAAAATTCCATTAACAAATTTTTCGCCTAATATTTCTAGGAATTCTACATTTTTAACTATTTTTAATTTTGGATTTTTTGAAAGTTTGTCTATGGTTATTTGATCAGCTCTGAATTTGTCACTTCTGTTTAAGATGGTTACAGTATTGCAATATGCAAGTAATTGAGCAGCACTTTCAAATGCAGCATTGCCTCCACCGATGACTACTACGTCAGCACCAGAGAACATCGGTCCGTCACAAGTAGCACAATAGGTAAGTCCTTTGTGTTCTAGTTGGTCTGCATTTTTTACTTCAAGTTTTCTGCGTTTACTGCCGGTAGCTATAAGAATAGTTTTAGTTTTAAATTCTTCACCTGAGGTAGTTTTAATTGTAAAAGTTTCACCTTCTTTTTTGATGTTATTTACCATTAAACCTTCTTTTACTTCTAAGGTTGAATTTGCGTCAGTAGTTTTTGAATTAGCTAGGACATGACTTTTTAAGTCTTCTGCTAATTTTGAACCAGGTATTTCAGTCGTGCCTATCCAATTATAAATTTTTTCAGAAACGACAGATTGGCCTCCAAATTCTGAAGTTATAAAAAGTGTATTTAAACGTTTTCGAGCTGCATATACAGCTGCGGCAGATCCCGCTGGTCCTCCACCGATAATTATTAAATCGTATATCATAAATTTAGTATAACAAAAAATCCCCCGTAGGGGAATTTTTTTTATTTTTTATTTCTTCGTAAAAATGCTGGTACTGCACTCCAATCATCTGTATCATCATCGATTATTATTTCCTCGATTATTTCAGGTTTCTTTTCTGTTTTCTTAACAAAATCATCAGTGATAATAGTTCTAGAATTATTCATATTGTTTAGATTGTTTGTATTTGAGAATGTATTATGAATTTCTTTTTTTGCAACCACGACAGGTTCTTCTTTTTCCTTTTCTTTTGTTGTTGGTTGTGTACTTAGTATTGAAGTTCCAGTGAAAAGAGTTTTACTTCTTGGTGTGTCGGTAGGGAATGAAGTTGCGATAACAGTAACCTTTATTTCTCCTTTCTTTGTTTTTTCATCATTAATAGTACCGAAGATTACTTTTGCATCTTTGTCGATTGATTCAGTGATTATTTTTGCAGCTTCTTGTATTTCATGGATTGTTATATCATCACCACCTGAAATAGCAAACAATACTCCCTTGGCACCATTTATTGAAACTTCAAGAAGAGGGGAATTTATAGCTTGTAGGGCAGCTTTTTCAGCTCGTTTTTCACCTGAAGCAGAACCGATACCCATCAAAGCTGAACCAGCATCAGACATGACTGCCTTAATATCAGCGAAGTCTACGTTGATGATACCAGGTGTAGTAATAAGGTCAGAAATACCTTCTACGGCTTGTCTCAATACATCATCGCATGTTGCGAAAGCATTTTTGAAGTTTGTATTTTTATCAGAAATTTGTAGTAGTTTGTCGTTTGGAATAACGATAATAGCATCCACCTCTTTTGCTAGTTCTTCGAGACCTTTATCTGCAATTCTCATTCTGTGATTTCCTTCAAAGAAAAATGGTTTTGTAACTACCGCTACAGTCAATATGCCTTGTTCTTTTGCTGCACGAGCAACGATAGGGGCTGCACCTGTTCCAGTACCTCCGCCCATTCCGCATGCTATGAATACCATATCAGAACCTTTGATCACATCTTGGATTTCTGCTTTAGTTTCTTCTGCTGCTTTTCTTCCAACTTCTGGATTCATTCCAGCACCAAGACCCTTTGTAAGATTTTTTCCAATATGAATTTTTTTCTCAGCAAGTGAATGATGTAAGTCTTGAGTATCAGTGTTCATACAAATGAATTCAACACCTTTAACTTTAGCGCTGATCATATGGTTAAGTGCATTCTTTCCAGATCCTCCAACTCCGATTACTTTGATTCTAGCGAAAGTCTCTATTTCTTGATTTACTTTTGGCATATAGTTTTTTCTTGTTTATTGATAAATTAATGATTATGAGTCTATAATAGCAGAATTTAAAAAAAAGCAAAGCATTTTGCTTTTTATGATATATACAGCCATATATACTATGGCATTAGCTGTTTTACCATTGATTTTAAAGAGGTTTTTAGATCTTTTAATAGATTTGGTATAGATCCCTCCACATAGTCTTCTTTGTCTTTACTCGATGTTATTAAACCAAGAGCTACGTACCAAGAAGGGTCACGAAGCTTTGTTTTTGTGTTGCCGAAGATTTCTGTCGTTCCGACTTTTGACGGTAGCTTCAAAATATTTTTTGAAAGAAAATCTAATTCAGAGATATTTGATCCTCCACCGATAAATACTATTCCTGCAGGAAGTAATTCATTTCTTTTTATTTTTTTTAAATGATTTTCAATTAATTCAAAAATATCTGTAAGTCTAGCTTCGACAATCTCATCTAATTTCTTTTTTGAATATTCTTCTCCGTTATTTGATATCTTAAATATTTCTGCTTTCTCAAGTGGAATTTTTAGTCCGAGCGCAATGTCATTTGTAATGTCACTTGAGCCGATAGGGAAAGTATGAAGGGAGATAAGTGATTCATTTTCAAAGACTCCAAGCGATACTGTTTCAGCTCCTATATCTACTAATGCTGTTCCTACCATTCTCTGTCTACTAGACAATACTAAGTGGCTTCCAGCCATAATAGAAGATGTTACATATACTGGCTCTACACCTGCTCCAGCTATGACATCCATTAAGTCTTCCCAATGTTTAGCTGAACTTGTTATGAAAACAGCTTTAATTTCAAGCTTATTTCCATGCATGCCTTCTGGCTTACCAAGTACTTCTTTGCCATCTAGTTTAAAAGAAAGGGGAGCTTCATATATTATTTTTTTATTACCTAATGCAAGATTTGTCTCACATTCTTCAAGTGCTTTGCTTATATCAAGATTAGTAACTTCGCTATCTGCTTTTGAAATAATAGCAGAACCTGAAGTTATTTCAGATCGTAATGTTGTACCACCAATAGCAATAAATGCTCTTTTGATTTTTATTTCAGAAGTTTTTTCAGCAAGTAGAACAGCTTTTTTGAGAGAAGAAACTGCTTCAGGAACATTTACGATGTATCCGTGTCGCATTCCTTTTGTTTCACTTTCACCCACACCAATAATCTTAGGATTTTTTTCTCCTTTTAGAAATTCACCAACCACAACTCTTGTCGTGTTGGTCCCAATATCAATGCCGACCGAAATATTTCTGATCATATTTTTTTTCTGCTACCTCCATTCTACTACTATGTTCGAAACCTTTCAAATGTAGCATTCCGTGGATAACTAAATATCCAAGTAATTCTTTAAAATTACGATCAAATTTTTTAGTTTGTTTTTTAATTACATTCGGGCAAAGCAATATTTCACCTTCATTTTTTGTAAGTAGGAAAGATAAAATATTTGTTGGCTTGTCTATTCCTCTGTAAGCTTTATTTATTTCTCTTGATTTTTTCTCACTAACAAAAGCTACTGATAAGGAATATTTTTTTCCTAAAATGTCATCTTTTAAAACGACTAAAGGCAAGCTTGGTAGCTTGCCTTTAGTTTTGTTAACAACAGAAAAATCATCTTTCTGCATAATAGAATTATTTTACCTTTCCTAATTTTCGAAGTTTTTCAATTTCCTTTCTTCTTCCCATTCTTTTCAAGGCACTTTTCTTAACTTTAAGTTTTGATTCCTTTCTTTCGTTATATCGAGAACCTTTAACTTTTTGAATTATACCTGATTCTTGAATGCGACGAGAAAAACGGCGCAAAACGCTTGCGTTGTTCTCATTTGGATTCTTTTTAACTTCAATTACTGTTTTTACCATATAGCTTATAGATTATCACATAAAAAATATTTAGCAAGTCAGTATTTACATTTCTGTGTGAAATGCTAATATTTTAAATACATAGTCTCATAAGGAAATATGGGCTTATGTTTCTTATTAAGATAATTTATAAAAATGAAACAAGGAAACGATTATATAACAGAAGAAAAGAAGAAATTGTTGGAAATAGAATTAAAAGACCTAAAAGGACCAAAAAGAAAAGAAATTTTGGTTGCTCTTGAATATGCGAAATCACTAGGTGATCTTTCAGAAAATGCTGAATATCATCAAGCTCGAGAAGACCAAGGAAATCTCGAAGAACGCATAAAAAGAATAGAACAAATATTACAATCATCACAAGTTGTAGAAAATACAACTGGGGACATAGTTGGTATCGGTTCAAAAGTCATAGTTGTAAAAGAAGGTACAAGTGAAGAAAAAAATTACCAAGTAGTTGGTGCCGAGGAAGCAGATATGGTGCTTGGAAAAATTTCAAATAAATCACCATTTGGTGCAGCGCTTTTTGGAAAGAAAAAAGGAGAAAGTATTTCTTTTCAAACTCCAAAAGGAGAAGTTAATTATAAAATAATAAACGTATCATAATTTAATATGTCATCAATCGATGAAATTAGAGATGTTCGAATAAAAAAATTAGAGCTTATTAAAAAAAGTGGTATTGATCCGTATCCAGCTAAGCCAAAAAGGGAGATTACTTTAAAAGAAGCTATCGACACTTTTGAATCTTTAGAAAAGTCAGCTGAAGAAAAATGGATTGCAGGACGAATCATGTCTATCCGCGGACAAGGAGCGATAATTTTTATTACATTGTTTGATGGAACAGGATCTTTTCAAGGATTGTTAAAAAAAGATGTTATCGGTGATGAAAAAATTAATTTCTTTTCAGAAGTTATCGATATTGGAGATTTTATAGAAATACAAGGAAAATTTTTTACAACCAAAAGAGGCGAGAAAACACTAGAAGCAAAAGATTGGAGGATACTCTCAAAGAGCTTGCTTCCGCTTCCAGAAAAATGGCACGGACTTCAAGATGCAGATGAAAAATTCCGAAAGCGATATTTGGATATTTTGATGGATGTTAATGTTCGAGATATTTTTGAAAAGAAAGCAAAGTTTTGGGATTCAACTAGGAACTTTTTAAAGAAAGAAGGATTTTTGGAAGTTGAAACTCCAGTTTTAGAAATTACTACAGGTGGTGCTGATGCAAAACCATTTGCTACTCATCACAATGCACTTGATGTAGATGTATATTTGAGAATTTCAATGGGGGAACTATGGCAGAAGCAACTTATGGTAGCTGGTATGCCAAAAACTTTTGAAATTGGACGACAATTCCGTAATGAAGGAATGGATGCAGAACATTTACAAGATTATACTCAAATGGAATTTTATTGGGCTTATGCGAACTACGAAGACGGTATGAGACTTGTAGAAGAGATGTATAAGTACATAGCACAAGAGACGTTTGGAACTTTGAAATTCAATATCCGTGGTTTTGAAGTTGATTTAGAGAAGCCATGGGAGAAATATGATTATGTAGATACTATTAAAAAATATACAGGAGTAAATGTACTTGAAGTGAATGAAAATGAAATTCGTGCGAAGCTCGATGAACTCGGAGTGAAATATGATACTGAAGGTTTCAACATTACACGAGCTATAGATAACCTATGGAAATTCTGCCGAAAACAAATTGGTGGTCCAGGCTTTTTGATAAATGTACCTGTAGCTATTTCACCACTTGCAAAAAGAGATGAGAAAAATCCAAACATAACACAAAGATTCCAACCAATTATCGCAGGCTCAGAACTTGGTAATGGTTACAGTGAGCTTAATGATCCGATAGATCAAGAAGAAAGATTTAATGAGCAACAAAAACTACGTGAGAAAGGGGACGAAGAAGCTCAAATGCATGACTATGATTTCGTTGAGGCGCTTGAACACGGCATGCCACCGACTTGTGGTTACGGAATGTCTGAAAGAGTATTTTCATTCTTGATGGATAAACCAATGCGAGAATGCCAGATTTTTCCTCTAATGAAGCCTAAAAATAAAGAATAAAAAAATAAGCCTTTATCATTAATTTGATAAAGGCTTTTTAAATGTAAATCATGTCCTTGTTTTTAATAATTAACCCCAATAGGTTGATTCTTTTTCGCACAAAAAAGGCATATCTATTTCTCCGGGTTTTAGTTTCGTTTTTAATAACTCATATCCAGTTTTTATTTTGGCAAATTTATCACCAATAATTACATAGATACCTTCTTTTAAACCCATTGCTTCTTCGGTGCCGTCTTTCTTTTTGTTTTCTGCGTAATCTTGTTCCATAATCACCTCCTTTTTTTGTTTGTTTGTATTATTTTTTAAAAAAACTATTCAGATTTTAACTATATCATAAAAGGCTAAAAACTATAATAGGGATATTAAAGTTATCCACACATTTGTGTTTGTTAGTATGTGCAGAGTGGTTTATAATATATACGAAGTGGGAAATTGTGGGAAATAATAAAATTATGCTAATCGGCGAATATATACATACAATAGATGAAAAAAATCGGGTATCCATGCCTTCGAAATTTCGCAAGGAATTAGGAAAGAAAATTATTATTACTCCAGGCTTAGATCAGTGTTTATTCATCTTCACAATGAAAGAATGGACAAAGGTTTCAAAGAGACTTTCTGATTCAGATTCTGATTTATCTTTTTTGAAAGCTGACAAGAGAAGTTTCAACCGCTTTATGTTCGGACGAGCTGCAGAAGTAGAGATTGATTCAATAGGAAGAATTTTAATTCCAGATTTTCTTAAAGAAAGAATAAAAGCAGTAGGTAGGGTTGCTATCGTTGGTATTCAAGACAGAATAGAAATTTGGAATGAGAAGACATGGGAAAGTTATAAAGAAGTTGCTGAAAAACAAGCTGACGAATTAGCAGAAAAATTAGGAAATGATACGAAATGAAAGACCAGATAAACAGTGTTCACGTGAGTGTTCTTTTAAAAGAAACGATAGATGGTTTGAATTTGGAGGGTAAAACATTTGTCCTAGATGGTACTTTCGGTGGTGGAGGTCATAGTTTGGAAATTTGTAAAAGATATCCAAATTTAAAGATAGTTGCAGTTGATCAAGATAAAAGTGCTTGGGATAAAGCAAAAAGTAAGTTTAAAAATATTAAATCAGAAATAGTTTTCATAAATTCAAATTTCAAGGATTTAGATAAATTAAAAGAAAAAGATTTTGATGGAATAGTTTTAGATTTAGGTTTGAGTAGTGATCAACTAGAAAATTCAAAAAGAGGATTTTCATTTACAAAAGATGAACCACTGTTGATGACGATGAAAGAAAATCCAAATGAGAATGATCTGACCGCAAGAGAGATAGTAAATACATGGGAAGAGAAAAATATTGCAGATATTATTTATGGTTATGGTGAAGAAAGATTTTCAAGAAAAATAGCCAAAGGAATAGTCGAAGCAAGAAAAAAAGAAAAAATCGAGACCACATTCCAGTTAGTGAAAATAATAGAAAGTTCAGTTCCGGGAAGTTATAGAAAAGGAAGATTGCATTTTGCCACAAGGACGTTTCAAGCATTACGAATAGCAGTGAATGATGAATTAGGAGTATTGAAAGAAGGATTGGAAAAAGGATTCGAAGTGTTGAAAGCAGGTGGGAGGATGTCAGTCATATCGTTTCATAGTTTAGAAGATAGAATAGTAAAGAATTTTTTTAGAGAAAAACAAAAACAAGATAAAGCAAAGTTAATAAATAAAAAACCAATCACTGCAAATATCGAAGAAATTAAAATAAACCCAAGATCAAGAAGTGCAAAATTAAGAATATTAGAAAAAATTAATTAATAAAAATATGAAAGCATTAGCATTAAAAATAAATACATACACAACAAGCGTAAACATTGTAAACAATAACAATCTAGAAAGACGAATTTTAAATGCTATGTTTATGTTGTTTGGATCTCTAGCTATCTGCTATGTAGTATTTTTAGGTAGTACTGTTTTCAATATTATTGAGCGCAAATCTTTATCTACCGAATCAAGAACTCTTTCGAATGAGGTTGGACAATTAGAGTTACAATATCTTTCATCTTCAAATAAGGTTGATTTATCTCTTGCAACATCTTTAGGCTTAACTGAAACTAAGGATAAACATTATGCTACCCGCAAATCACTTGGTAGCCTAAAAATTGCAAAAAATGAACTTTAATTTTTCTTTTTTAAAAATTTCAAGAATCAAGATTGTTTCTTTCTGTATAATATTTTTTGGCTTAGTTTTAATTGCTAAGCTTTTTTATGTTCAAGTCATTCATAGTAATTCATATAGTGAGACTGCAGATCGTCAGTACTCTACTCCTTCTTCAGATATATTTGAAAGAGGTTCAATATTTTTTAATGATAAGAATAATAATCTTGTTTCAGCAGCTGTCCAGACGCTTGGTTATAAAATTGCAATTAATCCAACTAAAATAACTAATGCTGAAAATTTATACAAAGAATTGTTGGTGAATATTCCTTTACTAGATCATGATACTTTTATATTACAGGCACAAAAGAAGAATGATATGTATGAAGAGATTACACATAGATTATCAAAAGAACAAGCAGATAATATTTCAGCATTGAAAATAACTGGTGTTTCTGTCTTTAAAGAAAAATGGCGTTTTTATCCTGGTGAAAATTTAGCATCTCACACTCTTGGCTTCGTCGGATATAAAGGAGATGAATTAGCAGGTAGATACGGGCTTGAAAGATACTACAATCCAGTATTGTCTAGAGATAAAGACAATCCATATATAAATTTTTTTGCTGAAGTCTTTTCAAATATAAATGACTCTGTTTTTAAGAATAATTCTGGTAATGGTGATATTGTTACTACTATTGAACCTACTGTTCAAGGATTCCTTGAAACAAAATTGAATGATGTAAGTAAAATGTATCAAGCAGATTCTATCGGAGGAATAATTATGAATCCTACTGATGGTTCTATTTATGCAATGACAGTAAAGCCAGATTTTAATTTAAATAATTTTTCTAAAGATAATGTGTCAGTTTTTTCTAATCCATTAGTTGAAAATGTTTTTGAATTCGGCTCTGTATTTAAGCCACTTGTTATGGCAGGTGCACTCGATGCTGGAGTCGTGACTGCTGATACAAAATACAATGATAAAGGTTCTGTTACTATTGAAAATAAAGTAATATCAAATTTCGATAAAAAAGCTAGAGGACCAGGAACGACAATGCAAGATGTTCTGACTCAATCATTAAATACTGGAATGGTTTATGTGTATCAACATTTAGGTAAACAAAGAATGCATGATTATCTAATGGCAGATGGAATAAAGGATAAAACTGGAATCGATTTACCAAATGAAACAAGTGGATTGGTTTCAAACTTGGATTCAAATTTGAAAAATTCTCGCGATATTGAATATGCCAATGCTTCTTTCGGTCAAGGAATAGCCATGACTCCGATTGAAATGGTGCGAGCACTTGCTTCACTTTCAAATGGCGGAAATTTAGTTGTACCACATGTTGTAAAAGAAATTAAATATGAAAATGGTTCAACAAAAGAAATTAGTTATCCAACTGTTCGTACGAAAATATCAGAAGCAACTAGTGAAGAGATAACCAGAATGATGGTTACGGTTATGGATAAATCTTTTGACAAACTTTCTCCAGGTATTGAACGTTATAGTATTGCTGCAAAAACAGGAACTGCGCAAGTTGCTAAGCCAAATGGAGCGGGTTATTATGAAGATAGGCATACACATTCATTTATCGGTTTTTTTCCAGCCTACAATCCTAAATTTATAATTTTCCTTTATGCTGTAAATCCAAAAGGAGTACAATATGCATCACAAACTTGGGCAAGTCCTTTTTTGGATATTGCAAAATTTTTAATAAATTATTATGAAGTTCCACCTGATAGATAAAAAAATATGAAAGAAATATTTAAAAAAACAATTACATACATTTTAAGATTAGAATCAAAATTAATTCTTTGGAAATATAAACCAAAGATTGTAGCGATAACTGGATCAGTCGGAAAGACTTCTACTAAAGATGCGGTTTATGCTGTTTTGTCTGCTGTTACTTATGTTCGCAAAAGTGAAAAAAGTTTCAATAGTGAGATAGGTTTACCCCTTACAATACTCGGATGTCCAAATGGTTGGAATAACCCATATACATGGTTAAAAAACGTTTTAAAAGGCTTGTGGCTCTTTATATGGCCTCATAAATATCCAAAATGGCTTGTACTTGAAGTTGGTATAGGAAAGCCAAATGATATGAAGAAAACAGCTTCTTGGTTGAAAACAGATGCTGTGATAATGACAGCCATAGGTGAGACTCCAGTTCATATTGAATTTTTTAATTCCCGTAAACATCTCGTAGAAGAGAAAAGTGAATTAATCAAAACTTTAAAGAAAGACGGAATTTTAGTTTTAAATGCTGATGATGAAACAATACTTGGAATGAAATCAAAAACCAAATGTAGAATTGTGACTTACGGATTTTCAGATGGAGTAGATATTAGAGGGTCTGCTGATACAATTTTTTATAATTCTGAAAATGAATTAGAAGGAGTTATTTTTAGAGTTGATGAAAAGAATGGAAGTAGTTTGCCTGTTATTATAGATGGTGTTTTTGGTAGAAATCATATTTATGCTTCACTTGCTACATTAGGATTTTCTTATGGCTTAAAATTAAATATGCTTAATGCAACGAATGCTTTGAAAAATTATGAAGTTCCACCAGGACGAATGCGATTATTGAAAGGAATAAATAATACAAAAATAATTGATGATACTTATAATTCATCTCCATTTGCTTGTGAGGCAGGCTTGAAGACATTGGGTGAGATAAAATCAAATGGTAGAAAAATTGCAGTATTGGGTGACATGCTTGAACTTGGCAAACATACAAAAGAGGCTCATGAAAATATAGGAAAAGTCGTTAAGGATATTTGTAATATTCTTGTCGTCGTCGGCCCTAGATCACAAGCTATAAAAGATGGAGCGATAGAAGCGGGGATGAATACTGAAGATATTTTTGAATTTAAAAATTCACATGAAGCAGGAGAATTTCTTAAAACCTTTGTAAAAGAAAATGACATTGTCTTTATGAAAGGTTCACAGGGAATGCGTATGGAAAGGGCAGTTGAGGCAATACTTTCTGATCAAAAAAATAAATTTAAATTACTTGTTCGACAAGATAAAGAATGGCTCGAAAAGAAATAAAAATACTCAGCGTGTTTAATACCATAATAATTGGCTATACACTTGCATTGCTTTAGTTATGGGTATATACTCATAATAGATTAGGTCGAAGTTATAAAATAAATTAATTAAAAAAAATGGTTAGGCCAAAATGTGATAAAAAAGTTAGCTTCTGTCCTGTATATAAAGAATTCAAGCCAGAAGGTTGTTGTAAAAGTGTTAAAAGTATAGAAATAGATAAAGTCGAAGCTGAAGCTTTGCGTTTAAAAAATATCGAAAATTTAAACCAAAGTCAGGCAGCAAAGAAAATGGGTATTTCTCAAAGTACTTTTCAGCGAATTTTAGTATCTGCTTATAAAAAAGTATCTTTGGCTTTAATCGAAGGTAAAATTATTAAATTAAACGAAAAATAAAAATATGAATGATGTAAAAATGTTAGTAGAAGATTTAGCAAAAATGATTTCTGAAGGAAAAATATTAGAAGCATTTGATAAATATTATGCAGATAATGTTTCAATGCAAGAAAATGAGGATGAAGCTCGCTTGGGTAAAGAAGTAAACAGAAAATATGAAGAAGCATTCGTCGGTGGTATTACTGAAGTTCACAGTTCAATGATATTAGGAATAGCTACAGGAGACAATTATTCTGTAATTGAATCATCAATGGATGTGACACATAAGGATTGGGGACGAGTAGCTCGAACTCAAGTCGCAGTACAAAGATGGGAAAATGGAAAGATTGTAAAAGAGAAGTTTTACTACAATACAAAATAATACAAAATAAAAAAACCACTCATTTGGGTGGTTTTTTTTATTTTGTATTAATGACCAAAGATGATAATATGATTAAACTATATGAATTTAGTATCTAAAACATTGAAACTGTTTTTCAAGTACCGGCTTTCTGAAATTGAGAACATCAAGAAAGACCCAATAAAAGCTCAAAAAGAAGTTCTGCTTAGTCTTATAGATAAGGCTCTTGATACTGAATTTGGCAGAATAAATAATTTTGATAATATTTCAGATATACCGTCTTTCCAAAAAAATGTTTCACTTTCTTCATATGAAGATATGTATCCATATATATCTCGTATGATGAATGGTGAAAAGGATATTCTTTGGCCAGGCCTTGTGTCATGGTTTGCTAAATCTTCAGGAACAACAAATGATAGAAGTAAATTTATTCCAGTTTCAGAAGATTCACTAGAAGAATGTCATTTTAAAGCTGGACGTGATGAGTTGGTTTTGTATATAAAAAATAATCCAGAAACTAAAATTTTCGAAGGAAAAAGTGTTTTTGTGGGTGGAAGCTTTAGTCAAATAAAAAATGATCCAGATATTTTCTGTGGAGATATTTCTGCAATAATGATGAAGAATTTACCTCCTCTTGGAGAGTATTTAAGAACACCGTCACTAAAAACTGCATTACTTGCTGATTATGAAAAAAAGATTGACCAACTCGCTGAAGAAGTAAGTAAAGAAAATGTTGTGAGTATTGCCGGTGTTCCGACTTGGAGTATTTTCTTAATTAAAAAAGTTATGGAGAAAAATGAAGGTAAAAATATTTTTGAAATTTGGCCAAATTTTGAAGTATTTTTTCATGGTGCAGTTTCATTTACTCCATATGAAAAATTATTTAATGAACTTTTACCATCAAAAAACATGCATTATATGGAGGCTTATAATGCGTCTGAAGGTTTTTTTGCCATAGAAGATGATCCAAAAAGAAAAGGAGAAATGATGTTGATGCCAGATTATGGAATTTTTTACGAATTTATTCCTATGGAAGAATTCGGCAAAGAAAACCCTAAAGTTCTTACAATGGAAGAAGTTGAAATTGGTAAAAATTATGCAATTGTCATTTCGACCAATGCTGGTCTTTGGCGTTACATTATTGGTGACACTGTTTCTTTTACGACACTTTATCCTCATAGAGTGAAAATAACTGGCCGTACAAAGCATTTTATAAATGCATTTGGAGAAGAAGTTATTATCGACAATACAGATAAAGCCATAGCCGAAGCATGTAAAGAGACTAATTCTTTAATTTGTGAATATACAGTTGCACCTGTATTTATACAAGATGGAAAAAATGGCTGTCATGAGTGGCTGATAGAATTTGAAAAAGAGCCAGAGTCATTAGAATTATTTGTTGCTATTTTAGATAATAAATTGCGTGAAATAAATTCTGATTACGATGCAAAAAGATTTAATGATATAGCACTTAGTTTACCAAATGTTAAAAATATTCCTTCTGGAACATTTCATAAATGGATGAAACAAAGAGGGAAGTTTGGTGGGCAAAATAAAGTACCAAGACTTTCAAATACAAGAGAATACGTAGATGAAATACTAAAAATTTGTTAATTATTGTTTAAACTCTTTTGTTAGAATATGACCTTCTTTGTTTAGGTCATATATAAGAATGCCATCAAAAGGCATTTCAACATTTGATATTTCATGATCGCTGACATTTTCTATGTATTTTATTATTGAACGAATTGAATTTCCATGTGCAACCACAAGTACATTTTTTCCTTCTATTAAAATTGGTAGAATTCTATTTATGAAAAAAGGAATAGTCCTGTCGTAAACCATTTTTAAATTCTCACCACCAGGAACAGGGTAGTCCCAGCCACGTCTTAATTTTTGAAATTCTTCTTCACCGATTGATTTTTCTATCTCCCATTTATTTTTACCTGTGTAGTCACCGTAATCTCTCTCATTCAATTCTTCTATTTTTTCAGTTGGTACTTCGGATAATTTTTCATCACTTTTTTTCATGAAATCAAGCGTCTCTTGTGTACGAATAAGTTTTGAGATAAAGATATTGCTAAATTGTATATTTTCGACAAGCTTACCCATTTTTTCTGCTTGTTTTTTCCCAGTTTCTGAAAGATGAACATCGGTAAGCCCTGTCCATTTACCGAGCTTGTTCCACTCAGATTCTCCATGTCTTACTAAAACTAATTTTCCCATTTGTTCTGTTTCCATATATTTATTATACATGAATCTATGTTTTATTTAAAATGTAAATAAAAAAGCTGATTATGTAAATACATAACCAGCTTAAATAACCATGAAAAAAATATTACTCAAAAAATAAATTAATATATTATTTATTTTACTTCTACACCGGGTGCAATAATTTCATTTTCTTCGACCCCAGTTAGTTGAGTTAAATTAATATATAATTGTCCAGCTGAAACTATCTCATATTCTTGTCCTTTGTACATAATATGATTATTTTTTAGATAATCATATATTACATAGTTCCCAAATTTATTCGCGCAGAACATTATGTATAATTCTTTTTCATCATCGAATGAAATACTTATCTTTTTCTGAGCATAATTTACAAATCTTCCTTTTGTAAAAGGATTTATTGTGATTTTTTCAGTTTTTGTAAATACGCTATCTCTTAATACCCCATCAACAATTGTAGTTTCTTTTTCAGTGTAAGTTCTTTTCAAAATTATTGATTGATTGCTTGGACCATTGAAAAATTGTAGACCTGCCATTTTATTTTCTTCAGTCAATTTATACTTTGTTATTAAAGTATCATTAAAGGCAGTTAGCCCTATTTTTCCTTCGTTTATTACTACACAAGATTGTATAGAGAATAATATCGCAACGAATGCGATTAATTTAATCACTCTTTTCATTTCATTTTATTTATTTGTTATTAAATGTGTTTATATAAATTACTCTAATCTCCATAAGCAGAAGGGCAGAGTAATTTATATAAATAATTTAAAGGTTTTTTCAAAGGTCTATTTTTCTTGATATTAAAACATTTAGACTGTTTTGTCAAATATATTTGTATTATAATTTATGTATATGTTTGTGGCGAAAAAAGTATATCTGTGATAAATTGTAGGTAATGAAAGTCAAGACTGATTATAAAAAAGTATTTGACGATAAAACAGCTTTATTACAATCAAAAAAAGCTGCTAAAGAAGTTGTGAGTGTTGTTGGTTTTGCGTTAGGTAATTTAATTTGGCGTATAAATCAAGGTAATTTCAAAATAGACAATCTTTCTAGTGATGATATAAAGAGATACAAAGGAACAAAATATTTTATTCTTGGAGGTTCAATAGGAACAAATGGTTATACAAAAGTACTGCTTCCTATATTAGCTCAAAAACAAATAAAAAATATTTCAGGAAAAGATAGCAATATACCTGAAATACTTAATACAAACTTAACTTCGACAAATGCTGGCGCCTTGGGCGCCTTTCATGCTTTTAATAAGGAAGCTAGATTTGGAATAATTAAGAATGTAAAAACTATTTATGAAAAAAATAAAATTCCAATTTTAGCCATGATTGATATTGGTGGTACAAAAATAAATTTAATATTAGCTTGTCTTGATCAAGATGGAGAGCTTAATAGTAAAATATTAAAAAATCATTTTTTTCCAACCAGAAGATGTGATTCCCCCGAGGATTTTTATCAACAGTTAGTTTCATATATTCGACCAGTATTGGATAGTTTTAAGAATAGTACGTATCAATTATTGCCTTATATGGCGATAGGTCAACCAGGGCGTATTCTTGATCCTAAGGGTATTATTGATGACGGTGCTCATGATCTTGGAATATGTGAAGGAGCTTTTTGTAATTGCAATCCATCATATTTGTGTCAGAAGATGTTGCATGATATTGGTTACAAAATGGATGTTTATGTATGCAATGATGGCATTGCGCAATTTAATGGATTATTGATGGATATAAAAATAAATAATTTAGAATTATGGCAAAAAATATCTAGTAAAAATAAAAATCAAATAATGTATTTAGGTATAGGAACAGGACTTGGTTCTGGTTACGGTACTGTTTACAAAGATGGCACATATAAAATTAGTAATTTTCGTGAAGCATACAAAATTAAAGCTACGGAGGAATGGGAAAAAATAAAATATGAATCTAAAATTAGTTTAAAATATTTTAATTTTTTTAAATTACCACACATTGAATATGAATATGGTGAAATAATTTCAAGTAAGTTTTTTAGAAAATATATGCATTTGATTGAATATTGCAATATTTTAAATAAAAAACAACTATTCTTTATTCCATATACTGGATTAGAAGATGTTCCGAATAAATCAATAATTTCCTTCTTGAAGGATATAAAAAATCTAAATTCACCACTTAATTCTACGACAATAAATAAAATTTTAGAACAAGATATTGTTTCTTCGAAAGCTGAACAAATTGTTGATTTAAACAAAAATGAAATTACGAAGAATCTGAAAAAAATTCTAGAAACATATTCTGAAGAATTGAGTGGAACTCTCGTTAAGAATATAAAGAAAAGTCATTATAAGGAAGTTGTTTCAAAGGTAATTTTGACTAAGAAAAATGGCAACACTGTATTTTTTGTTGGAATAGGAAAGTCACATTCAATTGCCGATAATCTTGCAGAAAGATATAGAAATTTAGGTATAAATAGTATGTGCCTTGAGTTAACAGGCGCAAATTCTGAAAATCTAACGAACATAAAAGAAGGTGATTTAATATTTATGCTTTCAAACAGTGGAAAGTCCTGGGAGATACTTAATTTGATTGAATTTATAAAAAGAAAAGGATGTAACACTGTTGCTATAACTGGTGATCCCGAATCTCGTCTTGCTCATAATTGTGATTTTTTTATAAATAGTAAGGTTGAAGATGTTACAAATGATATTATACGTTTACCCGAGGCTCCTACTACAACAACGACTTCAGCGCTGGCTGTTGGGACAGCTATTGGTGTAGTTTCGTGTCATTATTTTAATTATAGCAAGGAACAATTTTATTTAGATCACCCAAATTTTATATATGAAACTAATATAAAATTTGAGGGAGCTTTTGCAGATCCGAATTTTTCTATTGAAATAAAAATCGAAGATATCTTTAAAAGATTTGCTAAAAGTATTGGTAAATTAAACAAAACTTCTTTTCATGAACAAACAATATCTCTTTTAAAAAAGATTCTTGTTTCTCATTACAACAAAAGAACTGTTTTTATTACAGGATCTGGGTCTTCTTTGCATGTGGCTGAAAAAATATCCGCGACCTTAACTAGTATTGGTATAGATTCAACTGCAATTAATCCTGCGCAACTTCCTCACGGTGATTTTGCTCATATTGTGGACGGTGATTTACTTATCATAGTTTCATTTAGTGGTGAAACTAGTCATTTAAAATATATATATGATTTAGCCAAAGATAAAAATGTAGATGTTGCTTTAATTACTAGTAATGAAAATTCAACCTTAGCAAAAGCAATAAATCCATTCTGTGTTATTGCAGACTCTGAAATTGATGATGAAAAACTAGTTCCAATACCTGGGCAAAAATTATTTTCATCATTTCTTAATTTAGCAGTTGGTGACGCTGTGTCTGTATTACTTGCTTGGTTGATCAAAACAACTCATTTAAAATTTGCTACATTAGGTCATAGGGGTGGTGCTATTGCTAGGGCAGACAATAATTACCAAAAATATTTAAATACACTGGATGGTTTAAATATTTCATCTTTTAAAATTCCTACATCTCCTAAAAAAGAACTCAATGATATTGATAAACATTTTTTAAATTTATTGGAGAAAAATATTAAAGTTGTAAAAGACAATATACTTCCAGAAAATTATACAAATGAAAAATTAGCAAAAATCATTAATTACGAGTTGATGATTTATAGAAATAGAATTAAAAAACATAAACAACCTGTAATAATTTTTGGAATGGGTTCAATTGGTTTGGCATATTTAGCTAGAATATTTATTGAAACAAAAAAGAAAATTATCTTTGTTGAAAATGATGAAACTAAATTAAATTTATTGCAAAAAGGTAAAGAAGTGAGATTATCTTCTGGTAATGGATTAGATATCACAATCCCTGTAGGAGAAAGTATTAATGGTTTTGATTTAGAGAAGATAGCTGCAGAATCGTTGAATGCTGATTGTATTTTTATAGCTATTAGGTTAAATAATATCAAACAGTTAATTGATACAATTTTATTTATAACCTTGAGAAGATATGCATATGATATCCATGAAACAATAAATTTTGTTTTTGATGAGAATTTTCAGGTATATGACAATACTCTTGAATTATTACAATATGAAATATATAGAAAAATAGATGACCCAAATATTAAAAGTTATTTTGATGAATTTGTTGGTCTGGTTCCATCTATCAATGAAGCGATTGTTCCAGACATTAAGATGGGTAAAATTAATTCCATCTTAATAGAAAGATATTTACCTCCTTTGTATATAGATCAATCAAAATGGAAAAAAAGAAAGGGTGCTAAAATAACATCCTTTAGTAATAAGATTATATTTGAAAATAATTTTTTAGCTATTCACATGAGAAAACTTTGGATGCATAATATGGCGCATTCGATGATTGGATATCTTGGAAATTCTTTAAATTACAAGACTATTCATGAATCTATTAATGATAAGAAAATTGAGGAAATTGTTAAAAAAGCAATGGAGTCAGTGGGTTTGGTTTTATATCGTCGATGGGATTATAGTGACACAGAGCACAAAAGTTGTGATTCTTATGTTGAATGGTGCATTAAGAAATATAAAAATAAATACATTAGAGATACGATAGATAGGATTTGCAGAGATCCAGAAAGAAAGTTAAGGGAAAATGATCGTCTAGTGGGTCCAGTGAATTACATTTGGCGTTATGATAAAAATGTCGCAAAAGATATTTTAATAGGTGTTGTTGCTGCTATAAGATATGATAAAAAGAAATGCAGGCAATTAAAAAATGAAGTTATAAAGAAAATTAAAATTAGTCCAAAAGAATTAAGTCATTCAATGGATGAATATGAAAAATTTATTCGTCAAAAATAATTAATTTTAGTTTTATAATTATGTTATAATTTTTACATGACATTTAAAATACTTCATTTAAATATTGAATTAAGTAAGCATAATGATGCTGTTGTAAAACTTTTAGAAGATAAGAAGCCAGACATAGTTTGTTTTATAGAATCGATGGAAAAAGATGTAGAGCATTTTGCTTCACATTTTGGATATAATTATGTTCACTCTCCAAGATTCATTTTAGATGAAGGAAATAAAAAAGACAAAGAAGGTGTGGCAATTTTATCAAAATATAAAATGCTTGATATTCAAAAACATACTTATGGAGATGGAATTCCTGGTGAACTGCCTATTAAGGATTTAAATGATTCAAAAGTAGATGATCCAAGACCTGCTGGTAGATTTTTTGATAATTATACATTCCTAACTTCGTTGATTGATTTAGGTGATAAGAAAATAACTGTCTCAACAACCCATTTTCCAGTAACTGATTATAATGGTAGAGGTATGGCAGATCATGAATTAAAGGATATAAAAAACATTGATGACTTGGAACATTCTGAATTATTTATAGAAAAAATTATTAGTTTCATTAGAGATATTAAAGGGCCAACTATTTTTACAGCTGATTTAAATAGTCCAAGAGGAAAATATTTTTATGACACAATTGCTCATGAATTAGTAGATCAAGTTCCAGCTTCACTAAAATCTAGTATCGACCCAGTGCTTCATCGGGCAAAGAATTTAAAATTGGTTGTAGATGCTTTTATGACAACTCCAGATTTTAATGTTGAATCATTTGAAATAATTGAAGGTGTAAGTGATCACAAAGCATATTTTGTCACATTAAATTTATAAAAAAACCCTTACACTGAATATTCAGGTAAGGGTTCATAATAATAAAAATTAAGAAAACTAATCAATTTCTTCGCAGTTTTGAATTATAGCTGAATCACAAAATATAAATTTTGCCATTTGTCTTACTACGAGTATGTATTCAGTTTTATATCTATTAATTTTTAAATAGTCATAATCTTCTTTTTCACTACCAGATAAAATTGGTATGAAAAATTTAGATGCATCAAGAAGCTCAGATTCATTTTTAGCTATTTCTATCCACTTACGAATAATTGCTTTCTTTTTGTCTGATCCTTCAGGTGCTTTTATGAATTGGTTTTTAGCTCTTGTAAAAGTTTTTGCTTTTGATTGAGCCTTAAGTTCACCATATACATGAGCAGTACAGTTTAATGAATCAATTATAAATTTCCTTGGAATTTTAAAATAATTTAATTCATTTACAAGCTTATCAGTTTGATTTTGATTTAATATAATTTTTTTCATAAAAAAATATTTTGTTTAAATAAATATTATTCCAAAAATAAAGAATGATGCTACTCCAATGAATACATAAATAACTTGAAATATTAGTTCCTTTACTATTGATGTTCTTTTTCCAAAATAATATGTAATTATTTCTTTAAATGAACCATATGCACCTATTATTAAGATTAGAGCACAAATAAAAAGAATTATTGTAGCTACTATTTTAAATGGAGCTTTAATTAGATCGTTTTCTGCAACATATAATGCAGTACAAAATAATATCCCTGAAAGCATGCAACATAAAGGGATAAATGCGAATAAGTAAAAATTTTTTGTTTTGTTCATATCTGTAATTATTTGATTTGTTTATCTAAATCTCCGTAGGGAAACTAAGATAAACAAACCAAGTAATATTTTTTAAGGTTCTATGTTTATATTTACATTACTATTTGAGTTTTATTTTGTCAAATATTAATTATTTACTAAAAATGTAAAAAATATTTAATTATGCTAGAATATTTTTGATGTGGTAGCCAAGTGGTAAGGCATTTACCCGCAAGGTAAACATCGTAGGTTCAATTCCTGCCCACATCTCATGACGCCGAAAGAATTTATTGAATATAGATTAAATGAATTAAAATCTACTGAAAACAAAGTAGATTCTTTATCTGCTAATGAATTACTTGATTTTATTTTTAAAACAATAATGTCAAAAAAGTTTAGGAAGTTTAGTGTTACACCGGAATATGTTGATTATATAAAAAATGTTATAAACGAAAGTATTAAAATTGATGCACCTATCAAATTTTCTTTTCCTTTTGGTGGCTATAAGTTATGGAGATTAGAAGAAACACCAGAAGTCGATTGGGCTGAATTATTTGTTGATGTATTATGCAAAATGGTTAAAACCAATTGTAGAAGTTTATAAGCCAGGTATTGTTTTAGATTTTGCTTCAGATGATATGATTGTGGAAAGAATGAACAATATTCCGCCAGATGATACCGAAGCATATAGAAAAAGTTTCAATGATTCAATAAAATTTCTTGAAAGATATTTACCAGAAAATCTAAAATTTACTTTTACTCCTATTTCTTCTTTTTATACACAAGAAGAATTTGAAAAAGATTTACAAGATAAAATTGAAAAGAAAAAAATTGAATTTAATGGACTACCAGTATTAGAT
>JBAXEA010000008.1:0-23030 GCA_037140655.1 bacterium
ACCCTAAGAAAAACAACTGCTTGTTTTTCGACGGGAAGCGAAAAGCTTTTCGTTAATAATGAAGAATTTATTCTGAATTATTTGAAAAGGTATACTGTTCCTGTAAGGAAAGATATCCCGGTAGGGTCACAGATCTTGCAACTTAATTATTTTTAATTTATAATAAAAATATGGTTATGAAAGTAAATTATATTAATACAGCTTGGTGGACAACTCACATATGTGGGTAGTCTTTTGTTGTATTTATAATTAACTCTGAAATAGCGACAAATATACACCCACAAATACGTGGGCTTTTTTATTTTTATATGAAAAAATTTATTTTTAAAAATCATTGCAACGAATTCTGGCGTAAAACATATTACGTTGGTTTTTAGATTATTATTTTAAAAAATTAAATTATATGAAAAAAAATATAAAATCGTTAAAAAATTTACCAGATCAAAATGGTTACTATGGAGAATTTGGAGGAAGCTTTATTCCTCCTCAACTAGTAGAACCATTAAAAGAAATAGAAAAAGAATACTTAAGAGCAAAAAAGGACCCATCTTTCCAAGAAAAATACTCTTATTTACTTAAAAATTATGTCGGCCGCCCTTCACCATTATATTTCGCAAAAAACTTAACTAAAAAATTAGGCGGAGCGAAAATATACTTAAAACGTGAAGACTTAAATCACACAGGTGCTCATAAAATAAATCACTGCATAGGAGAAGCTCTTCTTGCAAAAAGAATGGGAAAGAAAAAAGTTTTAGCAGAAACTGGAGCAGGTCAACACGGTGTGGCACTTGCAACTGCTGCTGCATTGCTTGGACTTGAGTGTGAAATTCATATGGGTTCAATTGATATAGAAAAAGAACACCCAAATGTAATTCGTATGAAATTACTTGGCGCAAAAGTTGTTGAAGTTAAAACTGGAGGTAAGTGTTTAAAGGACGCAGTAGATAGTGCCTTTATAACATTCATGAATGAATATAAAACTACTTTCTTTGCAATTGGATCAGTTGTTGGCCCTCATCCTTATCCTGCCATAGTAAGAGATTTTCAATCCATTGTTGGCAAAGAAGCAAAAGAACAAATCCTACAACAAGAAAAAAGATTGCCTGATTATATTATTGGTTGTGTTGGTGGAGGTTCAAATGCTATCGGATTATTTCATGAATTTCTTGACGATCAAGTTAAATTAATTGGAATAGAACCTTCAGGTATTGGATCTGGGATTGGTCAACACGCAGCTACGATTACTTATGGAACTGAAGGAGTAATACATGGGATGAAAACAATCGTCTTGCAAAACAAAAATGGAGAACCTAATGGAGTACATTCAATTGCATCAGGATTAGACTACCCTGGTATTGGACCTATTCATGCATATTTGAAAAGTATTGGAAGAGTTGAATATACTTCTGCATCTGATGATGAAGCAACTAAAGCATTCTTAGAATTATCAAAAGTTGAAGGAATTATTCCTGCACTTGAAAGTGCTCATGCAATAGCTTATGCCATTAAATTAGCTCCTACTTTAGGTAAAGATAAAATCATAATCGTAAATCTTTCTGGTCGTGGAGATAAAGATGTTGATTACATAGCTAAATTGTTAAAAATATAAAAATTAAATAAAAACTATGAAGACCGTCATTAAGACGGTTTTTATAGTTAAACTACTTTTAATTCCCCAAATCCCCTTATTTGATATACAATCTGGTTCCAATTTGCAACCACTTCGGTCACAAAAATATTGGTGTATAATTAACTCATGGTTAATAAAAAAATTTCAACTAATACTTTGCATAAAATTCCTACAGATTTTAAAAAGGCTCTTGCTGACGATCTAAAAGCTCTTGCAACCTGGGAAGACATTACTCCACTGGCTCGCAATGAATGGATATGTTGGGTTACTTCTGCAAAACAAATAGAGACACGGAATCGTAGAATAAATGTAGGGTTATCAAAACTTAAAAGCGGAATGCGAAGACCCTGCTGTTGGGCCGGCTGTCCTCATCGTTAAATAATTTAGATATTCTTATTAACCTTGACAAAAATGTCAAAAGTAGTAATGTAAACTCAAATACAGAACTTTGAAAAAAATATTTGAGTTGATTTTTGTTATTTATTTTAAGGGCTTTCCTGAGCTTTTAGAATAAATAATAAATTTCAAACAAATAAAAAAGCAATATGAAAACTTTAAAAGTAATTCATCCTGATTATGATCCAATTGAAACTGGTATTATAATTTTAGCTCAGCATCGCAATAGACAAGAAATTTTATCTGATATCAGTAAATATAAGCTGGATCTGAAGTTCAGAGAAAATATTCTTAATTGTTGCAAGAACAACAAAACAAAAACAGAAGTTCTTCGTATAGATGAACTTACAAAAAACAAGAAGGATAAAGAAGTAAAAAAGGAACTAAGCATTAAAGAAATTAATCCAGATCAAATAGTTGAAAGAATTATTCAAGCTCGCGAAAACAAGCAATGGACTATTGTAGGATACTGCAATGATCTTGTAGTTTGTATTTACCCTCCCCTAGAAAATGGTTTAATAGAAATATTTACATGTGAACTTGATGCTCGTCCTGCTACTCGTTATGTATTTTCTAATGTTGAATTAGAGGATTTTATACCCGACTTACTTAACAAGAACAATATTCATGTTAAGCAAGATGATAATAATCATATTTGGTTATAATAAAATAATTATTTCAGACTAAAAAAAAGACTGAACACCGATGTGTATCAGTCTTTTATATTAATTATTTTAAAAAAATACATGTTATAATTTTTAAATGTTTTCCAAAATAATTTTAAATCTTTTTGTTGGATTTTTAATAGGTTTTATACTTGAATTCTTTTACCGTTCAATACAAGCTAGAAAAATAGTGGCACCTAAATTTATAAACTATCAAATGTATGGCTTAACAGCTTTATTCTTATCTCTTTTATATTTTTTAAATATTTCATTTTTACTAAAACTAATTCTTATTTTTATATTTCCTACCTTAATAGAATTTTTAACTGGCTACCTGTATTTCAAAATTAAGAAAATTCGCTCATGGGATTACAGAAAAGAACTGTATAATTATAAAGGTTTAATTTGCCTAAAATTCTCAATAATTTGGTTTCTTGTTGCTCTTAGTTATTACTATTTACTAATACCACCAATATTAAATCTTTAATCCCAGACGTCCAACGTCTGGGAAACTTTGACTTTTTTGGTAAAATATGCTATCGTAATGATAGTTTTTGATCATTGAAAAAGCTTTTTAATTTTGAATATTATGTGAATTACCCTGCTCTCTTGTGCTAGAGACCAGAGTAATTCATGTAATATAAACAACAAAAAAATTAAATAATGTCAAAAACAAAGAACACAGAAGTAGAAATTCCTACGATAATAATCGCACAGGGGTTAATAGATGTAGATTTTATTCAAAAGTGTCTAGAAGAAAACTTTCCCTTTTTAAGAGGAAAACTTCATTGCACAAAAAATTACGAAGAAGTAATAAGATTTATACCAAGTGATGGTAAAATTATAATTATTACTGGTACTTATTTAAAGTCTAGTCTGCTTACAGATAAAGTAGATGCTTATACATTATCTAAATATGTAAAAAACTTAAATAGAGATATCAAGATTCATTTATTGTCGGCATATCCACCAGAAGACAAAAACAGCTTTGATAGCTGGATACACAAAAGTGGACATGCAACTAAAGAAGAAATTCTAGATAAGATAATAGAAGCTTTAACTAACTTTAAAATCATTAAAGAAGAAGAAAAAGAAAAAGAAGAAAATTTTTTCTCTTTTTTAAAAAAATTATTTTATATGTTTTCTCCTGCTATTTTTCTTTTGCTTTTATTTTTTTGTTTTGCAAGTTGTTCATCGAATGACAATAAAATTAAAAATACAAAAACAGAAGACACCTTAACAAAAACACTCGAAATCGATACATTAATATTTCACGGAAATGAAATTAAAAATGTAAAATTGACAAAAAATAGTGTTACGTTTTGGTTTAGCGAAGAACAACTCTATAATCAAATTAGAGAACAAGAATATATTGAATTAAGAAATAAATTTAGAGGTAATTTTGTAAAAAAAATATTATTTACATATTTATGCTATGGAAAACAAATTCCTAGTATTAATGACGCTATTCTTGTCTATGTTGGAGATAGTTTAACAAAAACAGATACATTAGCAATTGATTTTAATAATATATCTTCTTCTTTTAATCCAATTAATAGAGTTACTAATAAAATAGACTGGCAACATTAAATGTTTCTAAATCTACACAATATCGCTTTCATGCATTTACATGAAAGCGATTTTTTATTGCCAAAAATTTTTCAAATTGGAACAAAAATACATGAAAGTCAATGGAATATGGCTCTATTTGGGTGTATAATCTGACCTATGGATAATAAAATAAAAATTGTAATTTTAGCTGGTGGAAAAGGAACTAGAATGAAACAAGACATACCAAAGGTTTTAGTGCCACTTCGAGGTAAACCAATGATCAAACATTTACTAGAATCAGTTGAAAAATCTGGCATTTGTGACAGGCCATGCATCGTAGTTGGCTACGGTAGAGATGAAGTTATGAAAGAATTGGGTGATAAATACGATTATGCTATACAAGAAGAACAGCTTGGTACAGGCCACGCAGTTCTTTGTGCAAAAGATTACCTACAAGATGCAGAACATATATTAGTACTTTATGGCGATAATCCATATATGACACCAGAAACAATGCAAAAATTAATAAGTGAACATTTAAAATATCAAAATAAAATAACAATGGCGACAGTTAAACTTACCGACTTTGAAGACTGGCGTTCATTTTTCTATACAAATTTTTCTAGAATTATCCGAGATGAAAATGGGAAAATATTAAAATCAGTTGAATTTCGAGATGCTAGTGATGAAGAGAAAAAAGTACTAGAAGTAAATCCATGTTACTTCTGTTTCAATTCTCCTTGGCTAATTGAAAATTTAAAAACTTTAAAAAATAACAATAATCAAAAAGAATATTATCTAACTGATTTAGTAAAAGCGGCAATCGAAGAAGGAGAAAAAATCGAATCGATAAATATCGATCCCAGTGAAGCCCTAGCAGTAAATTCTAAAGACGAACTTGATTTACTTGAGAAGTTTAATTCATAACATAGGAACTTCATAGAAAATTCATATCACATATGATATATTATAAGTCTTAATATTAATTCCCTGCATATGCAGGATGGAAATAAAAAAAATGCAAAACCCATATGAAAACGCAATGGAACAACTTGATAAAGTTGTAAAAATTAAAAACTTTAATACTGAATTTATCACAAGACTAAGACAACCAAATCGTGATGTTAGAATCTCAATCCCTGTAAAAATGGACGATGGTTCTACAAAAGTATTTGAAGGTTATAGAGTTGAATATAATGATGCTCTTGGGCCATACAAAGGTGGAATTCGTTACCATAAAGACACTGAAATAAATGAAGTGAAGGCACTTGCCTTCTGGATGTCTATCAAATGCGCTATTGCGAACATCCCCATGGGAGGTGGTAAAGGTGGCATAACAGTTGAGCCAAAGAATCTTTCAAAAGGAGAATTAGAAAGACTTTCTCGTGGTTGGGTAAAAAGATTAGCTGATATATTAGGGCCAAATAAAGACGTACCAGCTCCAGACGTAAACACAACTCCTGAAATAATGGATTGGATGGCAGATGAATATGAAAAAATTACTGGTGATAAAACAAGAGCAACCTTCACAGGAAAACCTCTTGGCAAAGGTGGATCAGAAGGACGAGGTCCTGCTACAGGTCTCGGAGGATTTTATGTATTTGATTCATTGCGTGAACAACTTGGATTACCAGTAAGTTGCAATGTCGTAGTACAAGGTTTTGGAAATGTCGGACTAAATGCTGGAGAAATCTTTATTGATCATGGACATAAAGTCCTTGCAATATCAGATTCAAAAGGTGGAGTTTACAATCCAAATGGATTAGACTTAAAGGCTCTTGTCGAATACAAAAAAGCTAATGGAACATTAGCTGGTTTCCCTGAAAGTAAAACTGTAACCAATGAAGAACTACTTGAAATAGAATGTGACGTATTAGTCCCAGCTGCTTTTGAAAATCAAATTACAAAAGAAAATGCAGACAAAGTAAAAGCAAAAGTTGTACTAGAACTTGCAAATGGACCTACAACACCAGAAGCAGATGAAGTATTATTTGCTAAAGGAATAGCTGTAATACCTGATGTATTAGCAAATTCCGGAGGAGTGACTGTATCCTATTTTGAATGGGATCAAAACTTAAAAAATGAGAACTGGACCGAAAAAGAAGTTTTCGACAAACTACTTCCAATGATGAATGATGCAGCACAAAAAACATTCCAAAAAGGAGCAGAGTACAAAACTGACCTTCGCCGTGGAGCATTCATCCTGGCACTTGAAAGAATCCAAGAAAAAATGTAATAAATATTATTCTAAACAAAAAACTCCGACATTGTCGGAGTTTTTTGTTTATTCTTTCATCTTAATAATAGTAGTTCCTGAAAATGTATTCCCTGGTTTTATTTTTTCTGGATCATTTACTAAGCCATTCGAATCACGCATAACTGGCTCAATGCAAATATAATTATCTCCTTTATTGGACCATATCCATATTTTTTTATATTCTTTGGAAAATTCTAATATTATAGTTCCTAAATTAGGAATATCGATTTCCATTGGTTTTCCAGTATTATCAATAGATATATACTTACTATTAGCCCATTCATCTATTTTTTCAGCCACTTCTTCCCCACCTTTAAAATTAAATTTTATTTTCTTTTTTAATTCAAATACATCTTCATTTGCTTTACTGGGAATATTAAAATATGGATGAAGCCCCATAGCTATCGGCAAATCTTTTCCTCCTCCAAGATTTTTCACAGATTGCACTATTTTAAATGAACCATCTTTTTCAAAATTTGCCTTCATTTTTAAATAAAAATCGTAAGGAAATATTTCTCTTGTTTCTTTATTTGATTCTAGAATTTCGACAAAACCATTATTAATTTCATCGTGAACAGGAAATTTACTATCCCTTGCAAAACCATGTGGTTTTAAATTTGGATATTTAGGCCCTTCTATTGGCCCTGTATTTGGAAAAAGGATTGGAATACCACCTCTAACATTTTCATTTATATTTTTGAAATTTATTTCATTAAAATATAAAATATCTTTTCCATTAAATTTCAAATGTGTAATCATACCTCCACGATCAGGACTAAAAGACACCTCATTGTTCTCAGGTGTTTTTATGGTCTCGATTTGTGGCCCTGCGTGATATTCATGTTTAAATGAATGCTCTGGATTATTAAATTTCATAAATTAATTATACTAAATATATAACAAAAGAGTAACATTGTTTTTGTTCTTATTTTTTTGTATATTTAAACCATGCGCGGTTAGCTCAGTTGGTAGAGCGACTCATTGACGTTGAGTAGGTCACAGGTTCGATTCCTGTATCGCGCACAAAGTTTAAAAATCCAAACTGCTTTGGTTTTTTTAACTTTGTGCGAGACGGAGTCATATTTTTTCAGCAGAAAAAATAGACGAGTCCGGGCCGGAAAAATTTTTGAGCGACGGCGAAAAAATTATTGCTGGCCACAAAAATAAATAGCATTTTTATAAAAAATAAGTTAAATTGTATTTATGAAAATATTAAGTATTGAAACAAGTTGTGATGAAACGGGAATAAGTATTATCGAATGTAAAGGTGGCTCTAAAAAGCCTTCTTTTAAGATTCTAGCAAATAATTTAAATTCCCAGATAAAAATACACGCTCCATTTGGAGGTGTTTTTCCTGCTCTTGCAAAAAGAGAACATCAGAAAAACTTACCAATACTTTTAGAAAAAACTTTAAAAGATTCTGGCTTAAATAAAAAGAAAAACCAAATCGACATGATAGCTGTCACTTACGGACCAGGGCTTGAGCCAGCACTTTGGACAGGAATAGTTTTCGCCAAAGAACTAGCTCAAAAATGGAAAATTCCTTTAATGCCGATAAACCATATGGAAGGTCACATGCTTTCTGTCTTCGGAAAAAACAAAGGTAATTTTGAAATTCCTAAAATAAAATTCCCTGCTCTTTCTTTACTTGTTTCAGGTGGACACACAGAACTAGTACTTGTGAAAGAATGGATGAAATACAAAATAATTGGAGAAACATTGGATGACGCAGCAGGAGAAGCTTTTGATAAAGTCGCTCGTATGCTCGAGCTACCATATCCTGGTGGTCCAGAAATTTCTAAATTAGCAGAAGAAAGAAGAAAGATAGTTTTAAAAGGGTCTACGCAGGGCGACGGCCCGAGGACTGAACAAATTTTTCAGCAGAAAAATTGTGACCCTTTAAAAACTGATCTTTCTTCTTTCTTAAAGAATAACTCTATTTCATTTTCCTTACCTCGTCCAATGAAATACAGTAAAAATTTTGATTTCTCTTTTTCTGGATTAAAAACTGCTGTACTCTACTTAATTCGTGATTTAAAAAAAGAAAATCCAGATATATTAAAAGACGAAAATATCAAAAAAGAAATTGCTATGGAATTCGAAAATGCTGTAGTTGAAACATTGGTATATAAAACAAAAAAAGCTATAGAAAAATACAATATAAAAACAGTCATAGTGGCTGGTGGAGTATCAGCAAACAAATATCTAAAAAAAGAAATTACAACTTTAACTAAAGGCAAGCAAGAATTACTTTTCCCTACTAAAGAACTATCAACCGATAATTCTGTAATGATCGGAATAGTCGGATATATGAAATATTTAGAAAACCCAAATAAAAAGATAAATATTTCTAAAATAAAGGCTGTAGGTGGATTAAAGCTATAAAAAATGCTATTATTTAGGCATGGATGAAAAGTTTTTAAAACCTTATGATCCTAAGGTAACTGAAGAAAAAATACTAAAACTCTGGGACGAGAGTGGTTTTTTTAATCCTGATATTTGTGTAGAAAAAGGGGTAACTTCAGCTCACGCAGAAACTTTCTCAATGATATTACCTCCACCAAATGTTACTGGAAGTTTACATACTGGACACGCGCTTGGACTTACGGTGGAAGACATAATGACTCGTTATGCGCGCATGCAAGGAAAGAAAACATTATGGTTACCTGGTACAGATCATGCTGCTATAGCTACTCAATCAAAAGTTGAAAAAATTTTAGAAAAAAAAGGAATTAAAAAAAGTGATCTAGGTAGAGAAGAATTTTTGAAGCAAGTTGAACAATTTGCTCAATATTCTCACGATACAATTAACAACCAAACAAAAAGAATGGGGGCATCCTTAGACTGGTCTCGTGAAGCATATACTTTAGATGCAAAAAGAAATTTTGCAGTTCGTACTGCATTTAAGAAAATGTATGATGATGGTTTAATTTATCGCGGACATAAAATAGTAAATTGGGATCCAAAAGGTCAAACTGTTATTTCAGATGATGAAATTGTTTATGAAGAAAGAAAAAATAAATTTTATACTTTTAAGTATGGGCCTTTTGAAATAGCTACAGCAAGACCTGAAACAAAATTTGGAGATAAGTATGTTGTCATGCACCCAGAAGATGTAAGGTATAAAGATTGGATACACGGGCAAAAAATAACCGTTGAATGGATAAACGGCCCAACAGAAGCCACTGTAATAAAAGACCCAATGATTGATATGGAATTTGGAACTGGTGTTATGACAATAACACCATGGCATTCACACGAAGACTTTCAACTAGCAGAAAAATACAAATTGGAAAAAGAACAGATTATAGATAAATACGGAAAATTGCTTCCAATTGCACAAGAATTTTCAGGAATGAAAATAAATGACGCTCGAGAAAAAATTGTTGAAAAATTAAAATCAAAAGGATTACTTGTTTCTATTGATGAAAATTATGTAAATCGAATGGCTACAGCTGAAAGAACTGGTGGAATTATCGAACCACAAATAATGGAACAATGGTTCATAGATGTTAATAAAAAAATTGAGGCGCGAGGAAATAAAAGCTTAAAAGAATTAATGCTTGAACCAGTGCGAGATGGAAAGATAAAAATTTTACCAGATCATTTTGAAAAAGTTTACTTTAATTGGATAGAAAACCTACGTGATTGGTGTATTTCTCGTCAAATATGGTTTGGGCACAGAATACCTGTTTGGTATAAAGGAAACGAAGTATATTGCGATATAGAGGCACCTGTCGGTGATGGCTGGGAGCAAGACCCTGATACACTTGATACTTGGTTCTCGTCTGGACTTTGGACATTCTCAACTTTGGGCTGGCCAGAGAAAACAGAAGATTTAAAAAACTTCCACCCTACTGATGTGCTTGAAACGATGCATGATCTTATTTTCTTCTGGGTTGCTCGTATGATACTCATGTCACAATATCTGCTTGGAGAAATTCCATTTAAAAATGTTTATTTCCATGGAATGGTAAAAACTGCTGATGGGAAGAAGATGTCAAAATCATTAGGTGAAAAAGCTATTGACCCACTAACAATCATAGATAAATACGGCAACGATGCTCTTCGTATGGCGATGATCGTCGGCAATACTCCTGGTAATGATTTAAAATTAAATGAAAATGATATTCGAGGTTATGGAAAATTTGCCAATAAAATATGGAATGCATCTCGTTTTGTTTTGGAAAATACAAAGGATTTAGACACTGAGAACTTACCAGCATTTGACGAAGAAGATGCACTATCTGACAAAGAACTTAAAGATTTAATAAAAGAAATTTCAAAAGAAATGGATGAATTTCGTTTCTCTCTTGTAGCTGAAAAAGTTTACCATTATTTCTGGCATACCTTTGCTGATGTAATAATAGAAAGATCAAAGAAAAAAATTCTAGAAAATAATAATTCTGAATCTGCTAAAGCATTACTTTTCACCCAACTAACTACCCTATTAAAAATAATGCATCCATTTGTGCCATTCGTCACAGAAGAAGTTTGGTCTTCAATTCCAATTAAAGATAAAAAATTATTAATAGTTGAGCGTTGGCCTTTAAATTAAAATAAATTTAAAAAAATAAATGTTAAGCACTGATCCAAAAATTTTAGGTTTAGCATTCTTGGGTGGAGTTATTCCATCTTTCATCTGGCTTTGGTTTTGGTTAAGAGAAGACAAATTAAACCCTGAACCAAGAGGTCTTTTATCTATTATTTTCATATTGGGAATGCTTTCAGTTTTTTTAGTAATACCTATTCAAAAATTTATACAAGCAAATGTAAGTGCTAATAATCTACAAATCATAGGCTGGGCTGGAGTAGAAGAACTTGTAAAATATCTAGTAGTGGTTTTGATTGTTTACAAAACAAATATAGCAAATGAACCTATAGATTGGGCAATATTTTTGATAACTACAGCTCTCGGCTTCGCTGCATTTGAAAACACATTATTTCTTATAAAACCATTCTCACTAGACCAAACAACTGTTGGACTAATGACAAGTCAACTTAGATTTTTAGGATCAACACTATTGCATACAGTCGCAAGTGGAATCATCGGTATTTTCATAGGACTTTCCTTTTATCTTGGCAGATTTGCTAAAGCAGTATACCTTCTGATTGGAATATTATTTGCAATTGCCTTGCATAGTACTTTTAATTTCTTTATAATGAATAATAACGGAGGCAATGTTTTAAATATTTTTGCTTTCCTTTGGGTCGCTGCTGTTATTAACTTACTATTATTTGAAAAACTAAGAAGAAAAACTGATTAGTTTTATTAATAAATAAATTAAAAAATATGTTAAACAATAAAAAAAGAAGTTTTTTTGAAAAACTAACTGGAAGTGTAAAAGCTGAAGAAGAACACGAAGAAGCAAAAAAAATTACAGTAAAGAATGAAGATGGAAAAAATTGGATGGAAGAAGAAAACGAAGAAGCTGAATTAACTGTAGACGTATACCAAACTCCTACAGAAATAGTCGTCCAAACAATGATCGCTGGTGTTAAGCCAGAAGACTTAGACCTAACTATCACTCGTGAAATGCTAACTATTCGTGGCAAAAGAGAAGAATCAAGAACAGTCGATGAAGATAATTATTTTACAAAAGAACTTTACTGGGGTGCGTTCTCAAGAACAATTCTTCTACCACAAGAAGTAGAACCTGAAGAAACTGAAGCTATAGAAAAACACGGACTACTGACTATCAAACTAGAAAAAGTAGACAAAGAAAAGAAAACCAGTGTAAAAATCAAATCTGTATAAAACCTAAAAAACGACCATATGGTCGTTTTTTAATTTGTGGTGCCGAGGACCAGAATTGAACTGGTGACCTATCCCTCTTCAGGGGAGCGCTCTACCAACTGAGCTACCTCGGCATTTAGACTACTAAAACAACTTACTATTTGATTTTCAAATTTTGCTTATATCACCAAACGACTACCTTTGCATATTTTGAATATCGTAACTTTGACTTTTAGCACTATTTAATTGCTCAAATACTGAACTTGCATTACCTAAAAGCTTTTCAAGTGGTGCTATATATGGTTGCATGAAATAAAAAGCTCCGATACTGATACCTATAATAATAAGCCAATACATCACACGCATAACTGATGCCCATTTCTGGCCATTCCTTATTTTGTGAAGCATTTTATTATTATCTTCTGCAAGCAGAAATGTATCTCGAAGTAACTTTGTTGTTTCAGGATCCATGGGGATATTTTAGCATAAGCTCATAAAAAAACAAATTTTCCAAAATAGCTTTTTTGTGGTAAATTGTTGATACTGCCCCCATAGTTCAATGGATAGAACAGTTCCGTCCTAAGGAATAGATCCCCGTTCGATTCGGAGTGGGGGCACATCAAAAGTTCTTGAGGATAAAGCACGTCCAAAAGAATAGATTTAAACTAATTCGATTCAGAGTGGGGGGGCACAAAATTAACTAAATATTTTATATAATACCCAAAGACTTTGCCATTGTGTATTTATCGAAACCTATCATCATCTCATCATCCATGAAAATTACAGGCACACCCATTTGTCCGCTTTTTTCTACCATTTCATTTCTCTTTTCTAAGTCAGTAGCCACATTGTAATCTGTGAAAGGAATATTGTGTGAATTTAAAAAGTCTTTAGCTAAGTGGCAAAAGTGACATGTTGGCGTTGAATATATTGTTATTTTTTTCATTTTTTTTTAAATTAACCACGCGAAAGCGAGGCAAGTTATTAATGTTTGTCTATTTTATCACGCTTGCCGAAAAAGCAAAATGGGGATAAAATTTGGTTGTGCAATAAATTGCGGTTGTAGTTTAGTGGTAGAACTGGCGCTTCCCAAGCGTCAGACGCGAGTTCGATTCTCGCCAGCCGCACAAATTTACAAACTATTTTCTTCTGAAGTGAATAGATGTTTTTCTGATTCTATTATTACTTTTTCCATCATTTTAACTGCTTCGAGTGGATATTTACCATTTGCACTTTCATCAGATAACATCACTGCATCTGCACCATTTAAAATAGCAAAAGCAATATCTGTAACTTCAGCACGAGTAGGCACAGGATTCTCTACCATTGAATACATCATTTGTGTTGCGACTATTACTGGCTTCTTCGCAGCTTTACATTTTATGATAATATCTTTTTCAATGAATGGAATCTGTTCAAGTGGAACTTCATTACCAAGATCACCGCGAGCCACCATCACAGCATCTGTAACTTTTACTATTTCATCAATATTCTCTAATGCAATTTTTCTTTCAATTTTAGAAATAATTGGAATTACCTTCCCCATTTCTTTCATTTTTTCTCGTAAACCTAAAACATCTGCCGCACATCCAACAAAAGACATGGCGACATAATCTACATTTTGCTCTATACCAAATTTCAAATCATTCAAATCTTTTTCTGTTACCACCTCAACTGCTCCCTTTTGGAATTCATGACCGTGTTCTTCCTGAACTCTTGGACCTGACAAATCTTGAATTATTGGAATATTTCTTCCGACTTCTTTTGCCATTTCTCTAATATCTTTTATATATTGAGCATGTTCTTCGTGAGTACCCCAAGAAAAATTCAGACGCACGACATCCATTTTGTGTTCTATCAATTCTTTTATAATTTTTTTATCTTTTGTGGCTGGACCTATTGTTGCAACTATTTGAGCTTTTGAATTCATATTTATTTTATTTCTGATATTTTTATTAATCTTTGATATTTGACCATTCTCTCTGATTTTAGAGGAGAACCTGATTTTAAACCAAAACAAGAAAAAGCATAACATAGATCAGCGATGAAATCATCGTCTGTCTCACCACTTCTATGGCTTATGATTAATTCAACATTATTTTCTCTTGCTAGTCGCATCGTTTCTAATGTCTCAGATAAAGTACCGATCTGATTTGGCTTGATAATCATAGCATTAACACTATTCTCGTCTATAGCTTTTTGTAAAAGAATTTTATTTGTAACAGTTAAATCATCTCCAACGACAATCAAACCATCTTCTCCCTCTTTTAATTTTCTAAAGCTTTCAAAATCTTCTTCATCAAATGGATCTTCAATTGAAATGAATTTAAATTCTTCATTTAATGAATGATAAAGAGCAAGTAACTCTTCTTTCGAAATCTCTTTGCCATCTACTTTATACTTTCCATTTTCATAAAAAGAAGAAGACGCCACATCAAGTGCGAGCCTTACCTTCCCTTCTAGATTATTTTCTTTTATTGCTTCATTTAAATACAAAAGTGGTTTTCTTATATCAGTAACTTTTGGAGCGTAGCCTCCTTCATCACCTAAGACTAGAGAATCTTCACCTAAATCTGTTTCAATAATTTGTTCAAGAGAATTCTGAACACTTATGCCTATATCTACTGCTTCATTTACATCTTCTGTATCAGAAACAATATGATATTCTTGAAAAGCTAGATCGTTTTTTGCATGCTTTCCACCATTTATCAAATTCATATAAAGATGAGGTATGCGTCTTGATGGCTTTATCTCATTTAGACTTCTTAAGTGTTCGTAAACTTCAATATCAGAAACCTTTGCTGCGACTTTTGCGCAAGCGATAGAAACACCGATCATTGAATTTCCACCTAAATTATCTTTATTTGGAGTGCCATCTAATTGGATCATTATTCTATCTATTTCTTTTTGGTTTAAAACATCTTGATTTACTAAAGCAGGTGAAATGATATTATTGATTTTATCAACAGCACCCATAACACCCTTCCCATCTTGATCACGCAACTCATGAGCTTCATGTGCACCGGTCGAAGCACCAGATGGTACAGAAAAACTATCATACACATCACCCACCCTTACAGTTACCTTTAAGGTAGGATTGCCTCTAGAATCCTTTATTTCCTCTGCTTCAATTTTACTTATTTTTGTTTCCATTTGTTGAAATTAATTATTGATAAATAATACTATCTTATAAATATTGTTTGATTTTATTTGCTGAATCTTGAAATTTATTTTTTTCTTCTTGATTTAATTCAAGTGTCCATGGTTCGACAATTCCAACTGCCCCAACGACAGCAACAGCACCAAGACACACATCACTAACACAATTCCAATTATTTAAACGATATGAAACTGGTAAAATTTTATTTTGATCAAAAATTAAAGCTTCTATGATATCAACTACAACCATAGCGATACCATAATAAGTAGCACCTTTTTCTTTTATTATTTCATAAACTTCATTTTTTACTTCATCTTGTATTTTATTCATTTCCTCAACAGTAAGCATGTCTTGCGCTTTTTTACCTCCGATACTTACAGTACTCCAAGCGACAAACTCACTATCACCATGCTCACCAAGAACAAATCCCTCAACTTGTTTACTGTCTATATCAAAACGCTTAGACAAATTCGAACGAAGCCTAGCTGTGTCTAGACTTGTACCAGTACCAAAAACTTGATTCTTTGGCAATCCTGAAATTTCCTGAACTAAATAAGTTATTATATCGAGTGGATTACTTACAACTAAAATAATTGCTGAAGATTTTACTTGACCTATCTCTTTAAAAATAGAACCTATAATTGCTTTGTTTTTTGCAACTAAATCTAATCTTGTCTCTCCTGGCTTCTGAGCAACCCCTGCTGTTAAAATTAAAATATCTGCATCCTTTGCATCATTAAAAGTACCTGCTTTTATTTCCCCAACTTCTGAAAAAGAAAGTGCGTCTGACATGTCTAAAACCTCTCCATCTTCTTTTTCTTTATTTACATCTATTAAAATAACTTCAGCTACTAGATTCTTCAACATTAATGAATAAGCAATAGTAGAACCCACAGAACCTGCCCCTATAATCGCAATCTTTTGTTTTAAGTTTTCATTACTCATCTTTTGATTATATCATAATTAGTCTCCAACAACCAAAAGCTTATGAGGGTGGTGATGCCCATTTATTATTCTAATTTTTTTCTTAGAAACGTTGAAATATAAGGCTAATAATTCGATAATCTTATCATTTGCCATATTTCTTTCTGCTTTTTCTTTAACACTTATTTCAAAATGGTCTTCAGATTTTTTAATTAAATTTTCTTTTTTTGCTCCAGTTTTAGCTACAACTTTTATATACATTTTATTTAAATATTTTTTTAAAAAATGAGAAAAAACCATCTGAAGATTTCCCTTCATTTAAATTCTTATCTTTATCGTCAACGATAACAACCACACCCTCTCCTTCTTTTGCAAAACCAAATTTATCACGAATATTTTCTTCCATTCCTTTTTCGGTTTTTAAATTAGCTATATCCTCTGAAAGCTTTTCTTTTCTTTGTTGTAATTCAGTAATTTTATCTCTTTCAATTTTTGTATTTTTTGCTGTTTCTTGCATTCTTGTAAAAAGACCCCAAACATTCCATGAAAAAGCAATCAAAATAATACCAAATAAAATCAAAACTGGTTTGGATTGCAATATGTCTCTAAATTTTTTCTTTTCTTGAAATTTTTTCATGATATGCTACCATTATAATATGATTTTCAATAAAAAACATCAGAAGAAAATAAGAATAATTTGGTCAGTATTATGCATACTAATAATTATCAGTATGATAATGCTGTACTCACCATTTAAATTTAAATAACATTAAAAAAGCCCATCAGAAATGATGAGCTTTTTTAATTTAATTATCTCCTGTTCGCATCATTTTTAAGAAAACATCTTGGGTAATATTTACCTTAGCATTTTCTTTCATACGAGCTTTACCTTTTTTCTGTTTTTCTAATAACTTCTTTTTACGACTGACATCTCCTCCACCCACTACTTTTGAACCATGCATCAACACATCTTTTCTAAATGCAGACAATGATTCTGAGGCTATAATTCTACCTAATGCTTTACCTTGGATCTTGAAAGCAAATTGTTGTCTAGGCATAATACTCTTTAATCGATCCACTTGTGCATGAGCTTCTTCTTCAACTCTACGACGAGACACGACTCTACAAAAAGCCATCATTGGTTCATCAGCAACTAAAATATCTAATCGTACAACATCAGCTTCTTTATATTCTCCGATTTCATAAGAAATAGATCCATAACCTGAAGTAATACTTTTTAAATCATCAAAAAAATTACGCATAAGTTCTCGTAGTGGCATGTCTAGATTTATAGCTCCTCTATTGTCACCGAAATTTTCAGTCGTATGAACTATCGCTTCATGTTCAAAAAGAAATGGCATCAAAACACTTGAGTATCTCGATGGAGTAATTATTTTAACTTTCACCCAAGGCTCATAAACTTTCAACACTTGTCCATCTTCAGGAAAGAAATGTGGAGAATAAATCATTTCTTCTTTTCCATTCTTCAGTAAAACTTTATAAGTAATAGATGGCATCGTCACAACTAAATGTAAATTAAACTCTCTTTTTAATCTTTCTGTGATAATTTCCAAATGCAACATTCCAAGGAAACCACAACGAAAACCTTTTCCAAGTGTTCCAGAAGATTCCTCTTCATATGAAAATGCTGAATCAGACAAACGAAGTCTACTTAAAGCAAGTTTTAAATCTGCAAAATCATCAGCATCTTCTGGATACACTGATGCCCATACAACTGGTTTTGGTTTCATATATCCCGGTAGAGCTTCTAGTGGTTTTTTAGAAAATGTAATAGTATCTCCGACGGACGCTATGCCTGGTCTTTTAATTCCTGTAACGATATATCCTATCTCTCCAGAATCAATAGAACTTTTTGGACTTTCCTCTGGAGCAAAAATTCCAACCTCTAAAGAATTAAATTTTTCTCCAGAAACAGAAAACAAAAGTGAATCACCTTTTTTAATATGTCCATCAAAAACTCGAACATAAACTATCACGCCCCTGTGACTGTCATATTTAAAATCGAAAACTAAAGCCTGACAACTATCTTTTACTTCAATATTTTTTTCTAAATCTTTTGTATAAGATGGTGGTGGAATTCTTTTTACAATTTCTGAAAGTAAATGCTCTACTCCTTGGCCAGTTTTTCCTGAAACTTCCAAAATTAAATCTGGGTCTATATTTAACAAAATCGCTACTTCCATTTTTACTTCATCGACTCGTGCAAGTGGTGAATCAACTTTTGACAAAACAGGAATTATTACCAAGCCAGCATCTCTAGCCATTTCTAAAGTTGTTAAGGTTTGTGCCTGAACTCCTTGAGTAGAATCAACTAGCAAGATAGAGCCTTCAACCGCTTTTAAGGCACGAGAAACCTCGTATGAGAAATCTATATGCCCAGGCGTATCAATAAGGTTTAAAACGTATTTTTGGCCGTTTAAAGCATAGTCCATACGCACTGGCTGCATCTTAATCGTGATACCACGTTCACGCTCAAGTTCCATTGAATCAAGTACTTGATCTCGCATTTTTCGGGCTTCAATTGTATGTGTATTTTCAAGCATTCTGTCAGACAAAGTACTCTTGCCGTGGTCAATATGCGCAATGATTGAAAAATTTCGTATATGTTTTAAATCCATAATTTCATACTAGCAAAAAATACCTCAAATTAAAAGAAAAAATACTTTCCCCTAAACCGGGGTTAGGGGAAAATCTAAATAACATTTTTAAAACCACCAGCTTGGAGATCCCAGAGTTTTTTATACAATCCATCTTTTTTGTCTTTCAATTCGTTATGCTTACCATCTTCAATTATCTTTCCATTTTCAACGACAATAATTCTATCCATTTCTCGAATTGTAGAAAGCCTATGGGCAATAACAATAGTTGTCTTCCCTTTTATAAGTTTTTGCAAAGCATCTTGAATTAATGCTTCTGAATGTGAGTCAAGCGAAGATGTCGCTTCATCTAAAATTAAGATTGGAGCATTTTTCAATATTGCTCTTGCTATAGCCACACGCTGACGTTCACCGCCTGAAAGTTTTACTCCTCGCTCTCCTACATAAGTTTCATATTTCTGTGGTAATGCTTCTATAAAATCATCACAATGTGCTAAGTGTGCAGCATTTAAAACTTCTTCATCTGTGGCATCACGCCTACCATAACGAATATTTTCCATTAAAGTTCGATGGAACAATACTGGATCCTGTGGAACAAAAGAAATTTTTTCACGAAGATTTTCTTGAGAAATTTTACTAATATCAATACCGTCAATTGTAATTTCTCCTGAAGTTAAATTAAATAATCTCATTAATAATCTTACAAAGGTTGTCTTACCTGCACCGGACGAACCGACAACTGCGACTTTTTGCCCTGCAGGAATAAGTAAAGAGAAACCATCTAATACTTTATTGTTGTTATTTTCATAGATATAAGTCACATCTTTAAATTCAACCTCACCTTTTGCTTCTTTTATTACTTCTGTAACAATATCTTTTATTTCATAAGGGGTGTCTAATACTACTGCCATTTCTTCTGCATCAGCAAAAGCCTCATAATACGAGCGAACAATCCCACCAAAACTCCATAAGTTATCCATCAAACGAATTAAATAACTTTGTAATAGTACTATCATTGGTAAAGTAACTAAGCCTGATTTCCAATCGCCAATAGCAAGATAAAATATTATAAATTCAATGATGAATGAGTAAAAACTTTGTAACGCTCCAAGTCCTTCCCATAAATACCAATTTAAAACAGTTGCTTTTCTTTGTTTCTGAATAATTCCCCTAACTCTATTTTTTTCATATTCATGACCAGTAAATAATTGTATTGATGCATGGTTTCCTATCGAATCAGCAAAAGACCCAGTAGTCTTTGTGTCACATTCAGAAGCAATTACATCATATTTTAATTTAAAACGAATATATATAAATGCAGTGATTAAAAATACAGCACAAAATATACCTATAATATATGAATATTTTGGAAATAATGTATATACAGCAATAACCGTACCTACCCCTCTTATAAGAAGAGGTAAACCATCTGATGCCATTCTATCTGCTAATTTTTCAAAAGCTCTCGCATATTTATTTATTTTGTGTGTAAGTGATCCTCCAAAATTATTTGCAAAAAATGAATGTGAATGGCTAATCATATAAGTAAAACCTTGCTCTCTAAGACCTGCCATAACTGATGCCTCAAAATAAGCAAGTGACATTCCAGAGACTCTTCGAAGTGCCCAACGAGTAAAGTTCAACAATAAGATAAAAAATATTATTGATTGAGCAGTGGAAACTACGGTAAAGTTATTTGCACTTAAAACATTCCAAAGCTTTAGGTATCTAAGTGGTATATAAACATCAAGAGCTGAAGCAATTACGGTAAAAATAATAACAGAATAAAAGGACACCTTGTAGCGTTTAATTACTTGCCAAAAATATTTAAGCACCAATCCACGGTGCAAATTTGAATAATCTCTTTTGTCCATATAAAAAATCCATTTGTAATGGATTTTTGTATTATACCACAAAAAACTTTAATATTAAAGTTCCTCTTGAGAAGGCACAATAATCTTTGCTTTCCAGAATTTTGTTCTTAATGTTTCTATTATTCCTCTCAGCTCTTCGTTTTTTAATAAATATAAAATTACAACTCCAGCAAAAATTCCTAATGCACCAGAAATCAATCCCTGGAACAAAACTCCAAAAAATGTAGTTGTACCAAAAATTGGAGATAAAATATTCAAAGATAAGTAAGAAACAAATCCTATGAAGAACGAGGCACCTAAACTTTGGAAAAAACTTTTTGCAATGAAAGCTTCTTTTTTCATAAAATCTTTCTTAACAAAAACCCAATGTAAAACAAAATTCGTTATCGTACCTATAGAATATGCAAGTGGCAACATAAGCACTGCAGTTCCAGCGACATCACTTACTTTAAACAAAGATTCAATAAAATATCTAAATACTAATACATTATTAAATATCTTCATTAATAAATAAGATAAAATTATTATCAAAATTGAACAAAGACAATTTACTATCAATGGCCTTTTTGTATTACCGCCAGCATAGTAAGCTCTGGACAAAAGACCTGTCATGCCTTGTGCAAGTATTGAAAAAGAAAAAATCGCAAGTGATGCAGCTACAAGACGAGTATTGTCCCAAGAAAACGAACCTGAACCTAGTATGACACGCACTATCTGCGCTCGAAGAACTATAAAAAGAAAAGTTATAGGCAAAGACCAAAATATTATTTGTCTTGATGCTGATTTTAGATGATTTTTAAATTCTTCCATTTTACCAGCATTAATTGATTTGGCTAAAGTCGGAAAAGCAGCCACAGCATACGACACACCGATAATATTTAATGGGACTGTTTGAAGATTGTAGGATAAATTAAAGATAGAAATCGATCCACTTTTTAAATATGAAGCAATAGCAATAATACAAATGAGAGCAATATTATTAAATGCTAAACCTAAAGTTCTAGGAACAGAAATAAGTACAGCTTTTTTTATATCAGAAAAATTAATATTAAGTGAGAATTTAGGAGAAAGTCCACATGACCTTGATGCAAAAAACTGAATAAGAAAATGAAAGAATGCACCAAGAGCTACTCCAATACCTAAACCTGCTATTCCAAAAATTGGATATAGAAATATAATACCGACAATTATTCCCAGATTATATAAAACAGGACTTAAGGAATAAACAAAAAACTTTTTAAATAATTGAGTGACAGTACCAAATAAATTTGATAGACCCATGAAGATTGGTGACAAAAGCATAATACGAGAAAGTAATACGACTTTTGATTGCAAGGCAGGTGAAAATCCAGGAGCGATAAATCCTGCTAAATGTGGCATTAAGAAAAATGCAATAATACTAACAACAACTAAAGCTAAGAAAAATACTGTAAATACATCATTTAAAAACTTTTTTGCTTCATCTGTCACAACCTCTCCTTTCATCTTTGCTGTAATAAAAGGAATAAGCACAGTAATAGATGCTAATGATGCAATTGAAATAAAAATCAAATCAGGAACTCTAAAGGCAGCATAATAAACATCAAGTGGAGCAGAAGGGCCTATGAAATGAGCGATTGAGCGATCACGGAAAAGTGCTAATAGTTGAGACAATAATGTAAAAGCACCTAGCAACAATGCAGCTTGATTTAGATTATTAAATTCTTTGTTAAAAATTTTAAATATTTTTTCCATTACACAACAATATTAACTAATCTATTTTTTACATAAATAATTTTCTTTATTTCATTACCTGCTGTAAATTTTAACACAGATTCATTATTAATTGCTTTTTGTTTTATTTCTTCTTCACTTTCATCAGCCCTTACCATCATTTCTGCTCTAACTTTTCCATTTACTTGCAAAGCGATTTTTACTTCATCATCCACAATTAAATTCTTGTCCCATTTTGGCCATTCTGAAATGTTTATTGATTTCTTCTCACCCATTGATTGCCATATTTCATCAGCAACATGTGGTGCAAATGGAGCTAAAATTTTCAAAAAGTTTTTAAAATCTTCTTTTGATATATTTTCAGATTTCTCCATCTCTGTAGCTAAAATCATCATAGCTGAAATAGCAGTATTGAAACGCATTTCAGAAATGTCTTCTTCTACTTTTTTAATTGTCTTATTAAGTAGCTTTGTAACAGAATTCAAAGAAGTGCTTTCTGCTACAT
>JBAXEA010000009.1:0-22525 GCA_037140655.1 bacterium
TAATAACAAAAATACAATATTTTCAACGAACTTTATACTCATATTGTATAGCATATTTAATTAAAAAAGTCAAGTTATGCAATACTATTTTAGTTATCCACAGGTTTTTGTTTGACAGTGAACGCTCGTTCACATATACTATATACATTACAAATAACAGGGCGCTAGGGGACTAGGCCCTAGGTGATAGCATAAAATACTAAAGCCTAGAGCCTAAGTTTCCTAAAGCCTATTACAAATATATGTCACAAAAACAATATATAAAAATGTTAGAGAGAGAAATGCAAAAGCTTAATGAAAAGATCGATATGAAGATCATGCGTGGTGAGAGTTACCGCAAGGAAGCTCGTGATCATAAGTTGATCCTTCGTAAAATTCGTTTTAATACTAGGAAAACTTTTTTTCAAAGATTATTTGGTAATAGATATTCAAAATTTTCCTTTTAACAAAAGAAGACATCGTAGTATAATTTCAAAATGGAAAACAAATACCAAACAAAATTAGAAAGTTTTTACAGAGATAATAAAAGGATGCCCACATATACTGAGATGATGAAACTTTTTAATTTCAAATCCAAGAATGCTGTGGCCAGAATTGTGGAGAAATTAAAAGAAGCTGGACTTGTCGCGAAGGACCACTTAGGTAGACTTGTGCCAACTGATAGCTTTGGAGAAATTCCAAGACTTGGTTTTGTAAAAGCTGGTATTCCATCTGATGTAGAAGAATTGTCAGATACGATTAATTTGGATTCTTTATTGATAGGGAATAAATCTCTCACTTATATGCTCGAAGTTGATGGTGACTCAATGATCGATGCACATATAGAAAAGGGAGATATGATTTTAGTAGAGAAGACGAATCAAGCTAAAGATGGAGAGATAGTCATAGCAGAAGTGGATGGAGAATTTACATTAAAATATTTTCACCGTTCGACTGTGCTCACGGCAGGAAAAGCAAAAGAGAAAGTCTGGCTCGAACCTGCCAATAAAAATTACAAACCAATTTACCCAACTGAAAGCTTGAATGTCATAGCAAAACTAAAAGCAGTTATAAGAAAATACTAAAACAAAAAATTTCATGAGGTTTTTTTTTACAAAAACACCTGAAAGGGTGTTTTTGTTTTATTCTGTGATAGAATTAATTTATGAAAAAAGTTATTGTGGCTTCGGAGAATCCAGTTAAAATACAAGTTGCCCAAAAGGTTTTTACCTCTGTTTTTCCAAATGAGGACTTTGAATTTGTCGGAGTTAAAGCTATTTCTGGTGTACCCGATCAGCCAATGGAAGAAGAGGCAAGATTGGGTGCAAAGAATCGCTTAGATTATATTAGAGAGAACTACAAAGGTGCTGATTTTTATATTGCGATTGAAGCTGGACTTTTTGAAGATAGAGGTCGGCTTTCTAATAGAGCTTGGATAACAATATCAGACAAAAGTGGTTTTACTGCTGAGTCTTCTACTTCAAGTTTTTATTTACCTAAAAAAGTAGAAGAATATGTGCAAAACGGTGTTGAGCTTGGTTTAGCAAATGATAGTTTTTTTAAAACTGTAAATTCAAAGCATGGTTTAGGTGCTGTGGGTCATTTAACTGATGGATTTTGTACAAGAGTGGACTATTATCTTCAACCAGCGATTATCGCATTATCTGAAATAAAACACCGAGATTGGTTTTAAATAATTTATGGATAAGTTAGAAAAAGTTAATTTGATCGAAGTGAAACGATGCTTTGTTGTTTCTCAATTGATTCGCAATGAGAGAATCAGTGGTAGATTCTTGAAATTTTTAAATGTTTTATTCAAAAGAGAGTTTTTGAAAGATATTTCTATTGAAGAATTTGAATATAGATTGAAGAAAGTAAAGGAAAAAGTCGTTTTAATGAACGAAAAAGAACTGGATAAGATTATATCTAAAGAATGGAAGAAAAGACTTGTTGCTTATAATAATACAGAATGGTATTTTGGAGAATTTTCTCCGGATGAAATGGGTGTATGGCGTAGAGCAGGAGAAATGCCCCTTGTTTGGACAAATGGATCTTTGTCGGAGACAGCTAGGTATATACAAGATGCCGTCAGTAAAAAAAATGCAAAATTCTCTGGCAGAGCCGGTCATGCGATTTCTAATATTTTGAAAACAAATGTAAGTATTATTCAAAAAGAAAAGTACTTACTCCCAATATTGTTTCAATGTGATACCGGAACAAAAGGTAGAAAAAGGTTAAAAAGGAAAATGAAATATGATATTGATGATGGTTGTATGCGCTCGATAGCTTTAACTATATCAGGAGCAGAGAAAATAAAGGCTTATGTTGGATTTCCTAAAAAATAAAGTATAAAAAATTTTAGCCTTTATTTTTTAACAAAACAAAAAACACCCGTATGGATGTTTTTTGTTTGAGTATTCTCCTCGCGCGAGGGGAATTTTATTCTACTGCATCCTTCAAAGCCTTTGCTGCTCTGAATTTTGGAACTTTCTTTGCAGCAACTTTTACTTGTTCTCCAGTCTTTGGATTGCGAGCCATTCTTGCTGCACGACCCTTTACTGAAAAGATTCCGAAGCCTGCGATTGAGACTTCACCACCTTTTTTCATTGTTGCTACGATAGAATCAAAAATTGAGTCTACGATTTCTTCTGCTTGAACTTTAGTACCACCTAGCTTTCCATGTACTAATTCAACGATTGCTTGTTTATTCATAATATTTTAAAAATCATTTTTATAATATTTCGACCCTACTGTCCGCGTTCGCGATCAGTATTTTCTTAATAATTACTACACTCCTATTATATATCAAGGGTTTTTTAAGAACAAGCTTTTGTAAACCTTTACATATTTGTATTTTTATGCTAAGATAATATCAAATAAACAGTACAAATAATAAAAATTTAATAATTTTATGGAAATAGATGATAAAGAAAATAAAAAAGGGTTAAAAGTTACTTTTCATTTTGATTTTATAAAAGATTCTTCGATTAAGCATTTGATTGAGGAAATTTTAAAAATGATTGAAATTCAAAAAACAGAAAAAAATATTCATTTTGTTTATGAATTGCAAGGCAAAACTGATAATGAGAAGTATAAAAAATGTGCAGGAATTGGTTTAGCTATGGAATTGTCTTTGTGTACAGAAAATATCGTATTTTTCTGCCATTCAAATAACTATGATTTTATTGAAAATCATAGCCCTGAACAACTTTCTGAGCTTAAAAGTAAAGAAAATATTTCCCTGATTTTTTTAGGTTCGAATAAGTTCATGGCTGAATTAGCTGGAAAACTTATATCATTCTTAAGATAAGTATTAGGCATAATAAATGCAAAAGGCTTTCTGTTGTTAAACAGAAAGCCTTTTTTATTTACCTATTTAATTATCTTGCGTATTCCAAAGTAGATCAAAAATCTCTTTTTGAGCGTTAATCATACTTTTGTTTTCTATTACTAGTGCAACTAAAGGGGAATAAAGCTGAAACATAACTAATTTATATGGCGTTATAACAAAATCTAAATGAATGTTTGTGTTTTCTGGAATTATTTTTATTTCCTCGTTGAAATTTTTTTCGGTTTGTTTTCTTTTTCGAGCTAAAGGTGAGTCAGTAAAGATCAATTTTGTGTTTACTGACATTTTGGCACGTTTTTCTACGTGGTTTTTCATGAAAAAGTCTTCATCTAGTCCTTGCCATTCAGTAATATTTGAAATAGCATAATAAAAATCATGTGGTTTTAAGTCTTTTAGTAGATCGTTATAAATATTTTCTATTGCATCAAGACCTTCATAGTATTTTATGGAACTCTCCGTGCCTTTTAGATGATATTTTCCTTCAAGTTCTGGTAGAAGTTTAGATAGTAAAACCTTTTTTGATTCTAAAGAATTTTCTAATCGTTCAGGATGTTCTGGTGAGTAGAGCGTTTTAAACCCATGAATTTCTTTTTTTATCAAACCTTTTTTCTCTAATGTATCAACTATTTCGTATACTGTAGTTCTTTTTACTTCACTATGTTTTGAAAGCTTTAATATTGTTGTTGGTCCAAGAGAAAGAGAAGTAAGGTATATCTTTGCCTCATTTTCTTGTAACCCGAATTCTTTTAAGTTTTCTATTAATTTGTCATTATTTTTCATAATATTATAATTTTGTCGAAGTTTCCGACAACATATATTATATACAATATAAGGATTTTTGTCTATTTTCTTACATATTGACGACAAATATGACAGATTATGAAATTAGTGAGATAATATATCTAGAAAAATGTTCATTTAATTTACACCAGTTAAGCAACCGTTAAGGACGGGAAAATCCTCTGTCGAGGATGCTGGATAATAACTATGAAGATATTTTATTTTATATCAGTTTTGATGGCTACAGGAATAGTTTATTCTTGGGCTTATGGAATTATTGTTCCATTTAACTTCTTCTCTACTTGCTTCCTTGTAGTTGTAATCATTTTTGGTTACACACCTTTCTTCGCTGATACGATATTCAACTTCATAAACAATAGTAAAAAAGCTCATCTTCGATGAGCTCACTATTTAGCCCACGAATGTCGTTCGTGGATTAATTGTGAGATAATAATTATATGGAAAATCAAACAAAAATAGATTCGACAAGCTCACTACAAGCTTGCCAGAAATGTAAAAAGGATTTTGTCGTGATTGTAATAGTTGTACAGATTGTTTTGGTTGTGTAAATTTAAGAAATAAAAGTTACTATATTTTTAACGAACCAACAGGAAGCAAAGAAGCTTATGAAGCAAAAATAAAAGAGCTTGATTTGTCTTCTAGAAAAAATATAAATGAGATAAAAAATAAAGTTAAGGAAATTTGGGAAGGTGGTATAACTAAATTTATGCATGAAAAACAGAATACTGATGTGTCTGGAGATTATATTTTTAATTCAAAAAATGTGAAAGAAAGTTGGATAGTTCATGAAGGTTGGAATTTGAAGTATTGTCAGTATCTGGTAGCAAAAAATGTGAAAGATAGTTATGACTTTACTCAGTTTGGTAATAATTCAGAAAGACATTATGAAGTATTACAGGGAGGGAATGGGGGCTCGAATATTCGTTTTTCTTGGTTTGTGCCAAATGAAAATAGTCAGATAGATTATTGTATACAAGTGATGACTTCACATGACATGTTTGGTTGTATTGGTTTAAGAGGAAAAGAGTATTGTATTTTAAATAAGCAATATACAAAAGAAGAATATGAGACATTACGTGAAAAAATAATTAAAGAAATGAGTGTTATGCCTTATGTAGATAAAAATGGAATAAGATATTCTTATGGAGAGTTTTTTCCAAGCGAACTTTCACCTTTTGCTTATAATGAAACTACGGCCTTGGAATATTTTCCAATGACTAAAGATAAAATAATAATTGATGGTTTTGATTATTTTGAAAGAGAAAAAAGAAATTATCAGCCAACTATCAAAATAGAAGATATTCCTGATGATTTGATTGATATTACAGAAAATATTACGAATGAAATTTTAGAATGTATAAATAGTAAAAATAATTTTGAAGATTGTACTACCGCATTTAGAGTAATAACAGATGAAGCTAGTTTTTATAAAAGGTTTAATATTCCGCTTCCAGACAAATGTCCAAACTGTAGACATAGAGAAAGAATGCAGTGGCGGACAATACCAAGATTTAAGAAAGCTACTTGTGAATTTAACGATTGTGGTAAAGAAATTTTAACTGCTTATAATAAAGAAACTAAAAATCTTTATTGCAAAGAACACTATCTTAGAACGGTGGTATAATATAAAAATGCAAGTTGAGACGATTGCAGGTGAGATTGATAAATTTATTCTTAAATTAGATCCACAAACTCAAGCAAAAGTTTTGCGATATTTAGAACTTTTAGAATGTTATGGAAATAAACTAGGTATGCCATATAGTAAAAGTTTACATGGAGGGTTGTTTGAACTTCGAATTATTGGAAGCAAGCAAGTTAGAATAATATATTGTTTTCATAAAAATAAAGCTTATTTAGTAAATGCTTTTATTAAAAAGACTAATAAAATACCAAAGAAAGAAATTGATCTTGCGCTGAAAAGGTTAAAAATACTTGCATAACGTATACGTTATATGTTAATATTTAAACATGACTAATCTTGAGACAGTTAAAAAACAAGCTCTAAAAAACAAAGAAGTTAAAAAAGCTTATTATGATTTAGATTTAGAATTTTCTATTATTAATCAGATAATTGAAAAAAGAATTAAAAAAGGGATGTCTCAAAAGGATTTAGCATTAAAAATGGGCACAAAACAGCCTTCAATTGCGCGTTTTGAGTCTGGATATTATAATCCTACCATTTCTTTTTTGAAGAAAATTTCTAAAGCACTGGATAGTAAATTAGAAATTAAAATATAAATGTAATGATAACTTATCAAAAAACTCCCCAATTGGGGAGTTTTTTGATTTATTTATCTTGCGTATTCGATAACTCTAGTCTCTCTTATCATCGTTACCTTAATTTCACCTGGATATTTCAATTCTTGTTCGATTTTGATTGCTATATCTCGTGCCATTAGTTTTGTTTCTGCGTCAGATATCTTTTCAGGAGTTACGAATATTCTTATTTCGCGTCCTGCTTGCAATGCATATGACTTTTCAACCGAAGGGAAGCCGTTTACTAAAGCTTCTAGGTCTTGTAAACGTTTTAGATAATTTTCAACTGAATCTCTTCGTGCTCCTGGACGTCCACCTGAGATGGCGTCAGCAGTCTGTACAATGATTGATTCAACTGTTTCATAAGGATAGTCTTCGTGGTGAGATTTCATAGCAGTGATGATGCGTTCATCCGCACCAAATTTCTGCAAGATTCTCATTCCGATTTCAATATGGGTTCCTTGAACTTCATGATCAAGAGCTTTTCCTATGTCGTGTACAAGTGCTCCAGCTTTTGCAATAGCAACATCAGCACCAAGTTCTTCAGCAATCATACCGGCTATGTGTGCCATTTCTATGGAATGTTGTAATACATTTTGTCCATAACTTGTTCGGAAATATAGTCTTCCTAATATTGCTACGACTCTTGGATCAAAGTTGAAGATTCCACACTCATAAACTGCTTGTTCTCCTTTTTCCTTAATGATTTTATTGATTTCTTCTTTAGCTTTTTCAACTAATTCTTCAATTTTAGCTGGCTGAATACGTCCGTCCAAGATTAAGTTTTCAAGTGCTAGACGAGCGACTTGTCGGCGAACAGGATCAAACGATGAGATAACTATTGAGCCTGGTGTATCATCAACGATAAGCTCAACTCCAGCCACTCTTTCAAATGCTCGGATATTTCTACCTTCTTTACCGATAATCTTACCTTTGATCTCATTGTTTGGGATAGCGACTGTTGTAGTCATGAAGTCAGAAGCAGTACTTACTGCAAGTCTTTGGATTGAAGTAGCCAAGATGTCCTTTGCTCTTAGATCCAACTTTTCTTCATTACTATTCTCTAATTTTTGAATTCTAACTAAGATATCTTCCTCATATTTCTTTTCGATATCTTTTAGAAGTTCTTCTTTTGCTTCAAGTTCGGTTAACTTTGCAATTTTTTCAAGCTCATTTTTCTTTTCTGTTTCAATTGCAGAAACTTTTTCTTGAATCTTTTTAATTTCTTCTACTTTTGACTTGATATTTTCTACTTCCTTGTTAATATCAGCCTGTCTTGCATCCAAAAGCTCATCTTTTTTGATAAGTCTTTTTTCTGTATCTTTAAACTCTTGTTCTCTCTTTTTTTCTTCTCCTTTAATTTCAGCCAATTTTGTTTCGGCTGTTTTCTTTGCTTCATCTACGATTCTTTGTGCTTCCTCTTTGGCGCCGACCATCATTTGTTTGATGTCGATTTCGATTGAACGTCTTTTACCAAGTGCGATAATTAGTCGCAAATAGTATCCAATCCCAACGCCTAAAAGGAGCGTCAGTGCTCCTAGGATGATTGTCATTAATGTGCTCATAATGTGTACCGAGCTCACAAAAACACGCCTCTATATTTTGAGTTTTATTTCTTGTCTGCCTATTATTTCCTTTCTATTAAAGATTTGAAAATTTCGCTTTAAAACTAACATATATCGGATATTCTTGAAAGCCAAGTTTGAATAATTTTTTTAAAAGTCAACATACACAATATATCAAACATTCGCCTCTTTGTCTATGTTAGCAAATTTAAAAACCAGGAGTTACCTGGTTTTTAAATTTAAGTTTATTTTACGGCTTTAGATTTAGTGACGATTTCGTCTACGATTCCATATTTCTTAGCTTCGTCAGCATCCATGAAGAAGTCTCTTTCTACATCTTTTTCTACTTGAGTAAGGTTTTTACCAGTATTTTTCGCAAGTAGTTTGTTTAAATTGTCTCTTGTTTTCAGAATATGTTTAGCTGTGATAGCTATGTCTGTAGCTTGGCCTTCGACACCTCCTAATGGTTGGTGAATCATGACTTCCGCATTTGGTAAAATAAATCTTTTACCTTTTTTACCTGAAGAAAGGATGATAGCAGCACCGGAAGCAGCAAGTCCTACGCAGAAAGTGGAAACATCAGGACGGATGTGGTTCATTGTATCTACTATAGCCATAGTACTTGTGACTGATCCACCTGGGGAGTTTACATAAAGGTAGATATCTTTCTTTGCATCTTCTGACTCAAGGAATAATAATTGAGCGATGATAATATTTGCTGTGTGGTCATCGATAGGACCAGCCAAGAAAACTATTCGCTCACGCAAAAGGCGAGAGTAAATATCATAAGCTCGTTCTCCAAACTGACTTTTTTCAATAACGGTTGGTATTAACATATGTTTATTATAACACTATTATTTATTTTCCTTATTTTCTTTTTGTTTTTCCAAGAATTGAAAGATTTTTTCGTTGGTTAAGATGTTGTGTGCGTAGATTCTAGCTTTTTCTGGATCAGCTTCTTTGTAGTGACTGATGATATTTTCAACTTCTTTCTCAACATCTTTTTCATCGGCAACTATTTTTTCAACTTCTGATATTTTATTTAATACTAAAGCTAGTTTTGCCTTTTTCTCTCCGTCTGGTCTGAATTCTTTCTTTATATCTTCTGTTGTTTTGTTTAAATGTTTTAAGTAATCTTCAAACTTAAGTCCCATTTGAGTTATGTCAGATTCCATTCTGTATAACATTTTATCTAATTCTATTTCAACTAAAATTTCTGGTATGTCGATTTCTGAGCCTTCTATTATTTTTTCAATAATTTTTAGGCGAGTTACTTCTTTTAATTGATTTTCTTTTTCTAACTTAATATTTTCTTTAAGTTTTTCTCTAAAGTCTGCAACATTTTCAAATGGTCCAAGAGAACGTACGAATTCATCATTAAAAACAGGCAAGTCTGCTTCTTTTGGTTCTTCTTCGGTATGGTCATGATCATGCTCTTCACCTTCTACATGCACATGTTCTGCCATGTGCTTTTTAGGAGCACGAGATTTTCTAATATCTAAGATTGTTTTATCAACTTCTTCTTCTGTAACCAAAACATCTTTTTCTTCTTTTTCTATTTCTTTAAGAACCTTTTGAGCGATTTTTTGATAGTCAGGTAATTTTGTTTCAGGTAATACTGAAGTTTTAATTTTAAATCCTAATGGATTTTTGCGAGCAAGTTTTGTGATATTTATTTCAGGTCGGCCGATAGCGTCTATCTTTTCTCCATCAATAATTTTTTCATAATGTTCAGAAAGTGCCATTTCAGCCATTTCTTCTAGAATCTTAACTTCTGGTATATGAGACATAAGCACGCTTTCAGGAACTTTTCCTTTTCGAAAACCATCTAATTCTACGTTTTCACCTACCTTTTTAAGGGCTTTATTGAAATATGACTCAAAGATGTCGGCTTCTAATTCTCCTTCGATTTCTACTTCACTTTTTGGTAATTTCTTTATATTTATTTTCATTTTTTTAGTTTATATTTTTTAGCTATTTTTGTCAAAAAAGCTCCCGAAACCCGGTTTAGGGGAATTCCCCTAAACCGGGTTTCGGGAGCATGATTTTGTATTTATTTTATATCTTCTGAATTTATATCAATAGTAACATCAGTTGTGTTTGCGTCTTCTTGTAGATTGTTTAGTTCTTCTGCAGCAATTGCATTTGCTTCTTGTTGAAGTTTTTGTTTCATTTGCATATCTTTGATTCTTGATTGCCATGCGTAGACACCACCAATGACAAGAATTACAATAATTACTATTGATCCGATAAGTGCACCATATGATTTTTCTTCTGTTTTCATATTTTAATTCACTTTTTATTTAATAATTATTGAATATCTTTTTGTGTTTTTTCAGCTAATGCTTGTTTTAGAATTGAGATTTCGTCATTTAATGCTTGTTGAGAATCCTTAATCAATGCTTGTGTGTCTGAGATAAGAGAGGCTACTGTTATTTTGTCGTCTTTTGAGAGTTCGCTTGTTGAATTTGATAGTATTGTATTTATTTCTGCAACATTTCCATTTGCTTGTGTCAGTTTTGATTCTGCTTGAGATGATAAGTCTTTTGTTGAATCAGGAATGACGACACCTTTTAGTCCTAATTTCAGAACTTCGGCTGCTACTTTATCTTTCAAGCCATCAACTTTCATAATTGCATTATCAATTTTCTCTAATATTTGTTCCCTTTTTGCTATTGTATCTTGTTGTATTTTTAATTTATTTTTATCCTTAAGTAATTGCATTTTGACTTTCAGATCAGACATTTTTTGTTTTGCTGTTTCTCTTATTGATTTAATTTCATCTTTTGTGTTTTGTATATCTGTATTTTTTTGTTGTTGAACATTTTGATTCGGTGTCGTGTTGGAAAATGAAGAAATTGCATTGCTTGCAGAAAAACTGTCATCAATGCTGTAGTTTTGTGCTGATACAAAAGAAGTTGATAATATAAATATAAAAATAATTGCGAAAAATGAGTAAGTAATTTTTTTTGTCATAAATTCTAAGCCTTAAGGCATTATTGTTAATTACAAATATTATATCACAAAACAAAAAATCCTCCGTCAGCTGACGGAGGATTTTTTGTTTTGTGAATTTAAAATTAAAGTTTAAACCAAACTTTTAACAATATAGGTATTATTATCAATGCAACAATGTTCAATATTTTGATCATTGGGTTGATTGCAGGACCAGCTGTGTCCTTGTAAGGATCACCGACTGTGTCTCCGGTGACAGCTGCTTTGTGAGCTTCACCACCTTTACCACCAAAGTTTCCTGATTCGATATATTTCTTGGCATTATCCCAAGCACCTCCACCGGAAGTCATTGAGATTGCTAAGAATAATCCTGTAACGATTGAACCAACCAAAAGTCCACCTAATGCTACTGGTCCAAGCAAGAATCCAACTAATATTGGAGCAAGTACTGGGATAAGAGCAGGTACGATCATTTGTTTGATTGCACTACTTGTTACTATATCTACACATTTTCCGTATTCAGGTTTTGCTGTGCCTTCCATGATTCCTTTGATTTCTTTAAATTGTCTTCGTACTTCTTCTACAACTTTTCCAGCTGTTTTTCCTACTGCTTCCATACATAGAGCACCGAAGTAATAAGGTAGAAGTCCTCCGATAAATAATCCGATGATAACTTTTGGATCAGTCAAATCGAAAGCCATTGTATGTCCAAGTGCAGTTGAGATTTCTTGTGTGTAAGCTGAGAAAAGAACAAGGGCAGCAAGTCCAGCTGAGCCGATAGCATAACCTTTTGTTACAGCTTTTGTTGTATTTCCAACAGCATCAAGAGGGTCGGTAACATTTCGAACTGATTCTGGAAGTCCAGCCATTTCTGCGATACCACCTGCATTGTCTGTAATTGGTCCATAAGCATCAATAGCGACGATTATTCCAGTCATTGATAACATTGCCATAGCCGCAACTGCTATACCGTACAATCCACCAAGATTGTAAGTAACAAAAATTCCAGTAACGATTGTTATCAAAGGAAGAGCAGTAGCTTTCATTGAGATAGCTAATCCTTGGATAACATTTGTTCCATGTCCTGATACTGAAGCTTTAGCAATTGATTGAACAGGATTGTATTTTGTTGAAGTGAAGTATTCTGTAATTATTACAAGTGCACCTGTCACTAGTAATCCCATAAGAGCCGAGAAGTATAAATTCAAAGCAGAATATGCTGAACCATTGTTTGACATCAACATTTTTGTAATTGGGTAGAAAGCTATTGCAGCAAGTACTCCTGAAGCAATAAGTCCTTTATATAGAGCACCCATTATGTTTTCTTTCTTTCCAAGTTTTACAAACCAAGTACCGATGATTGAACAAATGATTGCGACTCCTCCTATTGCAAGAGGGTATAGCATTGCATTTACATTTCCGATAAATAGTAGTGAGCCAAGAAGCATAGTTGCTACGGAAGTAACAGCATAAGTTTCGAAAAGATCAGCAGCCATTCCAGCACAGTCTCCGACATTGTCTCCGACATTGTCTGCGATAACTGCAGGATTTCTTGGATCATCTTCAGGAATTCCAGCTTCATTTTTTCCGACTAAGTCAGCACCTACGTCAGCTGCTTTAGTGAAGATTCCTCCACCTAGTCTTGCGAATACTGAAATAAGAGAAGCTCCGAATCCAAGACCTACTAAGGCTTTAATGTCACCAGTTACAGCATAAACTACTGAGACTCCAAGAAGAGCAAGCCCTACTACTAATAGTCCTGTAACTGTTCCTCCTTTAAAAGCTACATCTAATGCACTTTTTAAACCATTACGAGCAGCTTCTGTAGTTCTGACATTTGCTTTAACTGAAACATTCATTCCGATGTATCCAGCCAGTGCTGAAAGAGCTGCACCTAAAATGAAACCTCCAGCTGAAGCAAGACCTAGCCCCCACCAAAGAATAACGAACAAAACAACAGCAATCATGCCGATTGTTTTATATTGTCTATCTAAATAAGCTTTTGCACCTTCTTTAATGGCAGCTGCAATAGCTTGCATTTTGTCATTACCAGCACTCTTTTTTAATATTGATTTTGCCAAGAATAAACCATAGAAAATGGCAATCAATGAACTAACAATTGCAAACAATAAAAATGAATTCATATTTTTACTTTTTAAAATTAATAATTAATAATTACTCTTTTATTTTCTTAACTTTTTTTGGTGAAGTTTCTTCTTCTGTTGCTTCTTCATCAATTTTAACATCATCTCCGTCAGTGGAAGCTACTTCTTTTCCACCATTTCCTTTAATATCTATTCTCCAACCTGTTAATTTTGCTGCAAGACGAACATTTTGTCCTCCTTTACCGATAGCAAGAGATAATTGGTCGTCAGCGACTTCAATACTAGCTTTGTGTTCATCTTCATTTATTTCAATAGATAAAACTTTTGCTGGTGAAAGAGAATTTGAAACAAATTCTTTTGGATTTTCTGACCAAGGAATAATATCAATTTTTTCTCCGGAAAGTTCTTGAGTGATTGTATTTACTCTTGTTCCTTTTTGACCAACGCATGAACCAACTGGGTCAATATGTTCATCATTTGAATGTACTGATATTTTTGAACGGGCACCAGCTTCACGAGCAACTGATTTTATTTCTACTATTCCACTTTGGATTTCAGGTGCTTCGATTGAGAATAATTTCTCAATAAACTTAGGATGAGTACGAGAAAGTCTTAGATTGATACCTCTTTGAGTATCTTCTACTGAATATAGGTATGCTCGGATTCTCTGGCCTCTTTGAAAATATTCTCCAGGGATTTGTTCTTCTGTTGGCAAGATACCTGTAGCACGATTAAAATCTATATAAACATTACCTTTTTCAACTTTTTGAACTATTCCTGAGATAATTTCTCCTTCTTTTGTTCCGTATTCATCGATAATTGAAGTTCTTTCAGCCTCGCGAATTCTTTGTATGATAACTTGTTTAGCTGTTTGAGCTGCTATTCTACCGTAGTCATCCTTTGCCTCAAGAGGGAAGACGACTTCGTCATTTAGCTCTACATCCTTTTTTATTATTTTGGCATCTTCTAGCATTATATGATGCTCAGAATTAAAGTGAACGCGTTCGTCACCTTCTTCTTTTTCATCATCTTCTCCTTTGTCGATTCTGGCGATGGTTTCATCAACTACTATTTTTACTTGATAAAAATCTGTTTTACCAGTTTCCAAATCAAATTTTGCACGAATTATCTGACCTTTCTTACCGTAATCTTTTTTGTAAGCTGCGGCCATTGCTTGTTCAATAGCATCTAATATTTTTTCTTTTGGAATTTTTCGTTCTTCTTCCAATTGCTCTAAGGCCGACTTAAATGTTTTTATATCTAACATATATTTATGTTTTTAGGTTTTATTTATGGGTTTTAGCCTGTAAATAAAGCCTTATTTTATTAAATTGTTTCTAAAAAAGCCCTGTTGCGACAGGACTAATACGTTAATAATAGTATCATATTTTCAAAAAAATGCAATAATTCGGTTCTTTATTTATCCACATTAAAAATTTACTTTCCTTAGTTATTTTTTAGTTGTATAATATTGTATATGTTTAAAAATAAAAAAACTGCTCTAATTGTTTTACTAATATTAGTTGCTATTTTAATTATCTTTTGGGGTATTTATTTTTATCAAAAAAGTAGACAAAAAAATGATAATCCTGTAGTTGCCCCAAGTGAATGGACAGAACAACAAAGAGTAAATGCATTAAAAGAATTGAAAGAATCCTCAGGTTCAATACCTGTTTCTAATGTTAAAGCTAAGGAAGACTTAAAAAAAATAAAAGATAGTTCTCCTAAATCCAAGTCAATGACACAACAAGAAAGATTAAATCTTTTAAACTCATTAAAATAAATTAAAATTATATGCAAAAAATAAGAAAAATTTATATAGCTTCATTGGTGATAACAATTATTTTTGCTGGTGTTTTCTTTTTATTTAACAAACCAATACTAAAAGTAGAAGCATCAGCGACTGATTCTTCTGGTTTTACTAAAAAGCTTTACGGTTATGCTTGGTCTCCAAATGTTGGATGGATTAGTTTTAATAATTGTACGAATCCATTAGACTCTTCTACTTGTGCAGGTGGACAAAGTTATGATGTATTTTTTGTTCCAGTAGATGGTGGTTATTTACAAGGAAATGCTTGGGCTCCAAATGTTGGATGGATTGATTTTGGTAGTAATTCAGGAAGCACTGCAAGTTCTGGTTTTCCAGATGGTAGTGGTCAAGCTGGTTTAGCTAAAATTGATATTTCAACTGGCAAGCTTTCAGGTTGGGCAAGAATAAAATCGATGTCAGCAAACGCTAATGATGGCTGGATAAGCTTAAATGATGTTTCTGCTTCTCCTAAATATGGAGTTCAGTTTAACCCGACAGATGGTAGTATATATTCTCTAAGTGCTGCTACAAAACATTATGCTTGGAATAGTGATCTTTTTGGATGGATCGATTTTTTTGGTGTTAAAATTGAGACTATTCCTGGTCCAGTAGTTACATTGTCTTCTTCACCTGATTCGTTGTCGTCTGCTCAAGTTGTTTACCAGGGTACAACATATATTAGAGCAGGTATTGATATTGCTGATCTATCTTGGACAGGAAATCATATTAATAGTTTTTATTCTCCACAATGTACCACTACTTCTAGTTGGAATCTTGGTGATGGAACACCTGTAGTTTCCACAGGCAATGATCCTTGGGATGGAACAAAGAACTACAGCAGTACTCCGTCTTCAAATGTATTTTCATTCAGAGCGAACAACACAAGTGGTAATTATCCAGAATCAGTTTCTTTTGGGATGAAATGTAAAGGAGAAGACAATACAACATATTCTCCTATCAGTAATACTTCAGTTATGGTTTGTCGTGCTGATGCCTGTATGGATTCTACAAAACCAGGTTTTTGTTATAACTCTGATACACAATGTGATATTCCACCTTCTGGTGGAGAAATAACACTAGAAGGATATTGTAAGGATACTACATCTACACAAGGTTATGTTGTGTTTAAGAGTACAAATCTTGCGGCTGGATCTTCTTGCACACCTTCTGGTCTTCCATGGAATAGTATTCCTAGTGCTTTACCTGCTTCTACTTCTTTAGTTAACAATGGAAGTTATGAAGTGACTTGTCTCGGGGTAACTAGTAATAAAATTGTGCTTAATTGTCCTGGTAGTAATCCACCTTGTACTGGTTCAGGTTGTGTTGGGTATAAAAAAACACCAAAATATATTGAAAGATAAAATTATCAGTTTACCCTCTCTATCGTCGAAGGGTTAATATTATAAGTAATTTATTAAATTATGAAAAAAGAAGAATTAATACAGTCAGTAAAAATAATAGCGCTAGGTTTTATACTTAGTCTTGGCATGAGTTTTGTTTATGCAGAAATTCCTGCTGGCACATGGAATCCACCTTCTGGAACTCCAAGCAGTGCAAATAATATTGCACCAGCTATCTCTACGGGCAGTGCTTCGCAAACAAAAACTGGGGACTTGGGTGTAAATGGTACATTCTATGCAGCCAACAGTACAACAATCATGAATTCTAGTGGTATTTCAACTGGTTCTATTTCTGCGTCTGATAATTCTGTATTTAGTAGCAAGATGTATATAGGGGGGATTCCTCCAACTACATTGTTGGAACAAAATCAAACTTTTGACTCTAATATTATAATAGGTAAAAATGAAACACCATCATATGTAGCTAAGTTAAATGATTTTTTAGGTTTAACTCCTAAAAAAGCCTTAGCACTAATACCTGATCAATATGTATATGATTTTTGGTCTGGAGCACCTACTTTAACTGTTGCTGGTGATATGCAAACAAATGGAAGTATTTATAGTTCTAATTTAATTGGTGCAGGTGAAAGACCTGTTTGTGTCGGTTCTTCCGGTGAGTTGAAATTATGTGGTACGGGTGAATGTGGTGTAGCAAATGGGCAACCATATGGATATTATAGTGGGGGTCTTACTGATGACGCACCAGCTACGACAGATCTTTGTGGTAGTTCGAGCTATCTTGCTCCTAATACATTTACGAATGTTGGCACTGGTGGATTTCAAGGTCCTTGGACATGGAAATGTAAACCAAATATTGGTGCTGGTGCATCAGTAAGTTGTAGTACAAAACAAGTTCCTGCTCCAACTGATGGCAATCAAGTGTTTACAAGTTCAGGAACATTCACTATTCCCGTTGGTGTAATGAAGCTTCACTTTGAGGCTGTTGGTGGAGGTGGTGCAGGTGGGTCTACTACAACAAGCTATATACCAAGCAATGGACCTTATCCAGCATCAGGATCAGGTGGAAGTACTAAGGTTGGTGCAGTAACCCTTGTTACAGGTGGAGCTGGTGGATACGGTGGTGCATTTAATGGAGAAGGTTACAGTCAAGGTTATAGTGGTTGTCTGTCTGAAAGCAATGCATCAGGAGGTACTTATTTAGTTGGTAGTGGTAACGTTGGTAATGCTGGAACATTGTATTCTGGTGGTAGTGCTGTGGTCTCTGGTTATGGTAATGTTGGTCATGGAGGAAATGCTGGTCCAATTAATCAAGCCTCAATTGGTCATTATGCTTCATGCTATGGTATCGGTGGTGGTGGAGGTGGTCATATTTCAAATTATCCTATGACTACTGCAACTCTTGTAACCAGCAGTTTATCAAGAAAAATACCAATTACAGTAGGAGCTGGTGGATGGCAATATAATGGACCCTCTACAGGAGGACCAAGTAGTACTATGACTGAGTTGGGATATAATGGTAATAGTGGATTATTGAAAGTATTTTGGTACGCAGATAATCATTAAAAATATTTTTACTATAAAATTATGAAAAAAGAAGAATTAATACAATCAGTAAAAATAATAGCGCTTGGATTAGTCATAAGTGTTTGTTTTAGTTTTGTTCATGCAGCATGGGTTGTGCCTTCTGGTGCACCGAGTACATCAACTAATGTTTCCTCGTCACCTGTAAATGCTGGACTAACTGCGCAAACAAAAACTGGTGATTTGTCTGTTGCAAATAGTACAGCCCCTACTTTTTCTAATGCCTTAGATAGTAGTGGTAATAACAGTGTAAATATTTTTACTACTGATGGTTTTACAACTCAAGGGTCAATCTTGGCCACTGGCAATTCTAGTTTTCTTAAGAATGTTGCTATTGGTGGAAGTATTGACAATGCATATGCTTTGAAAGTGTATGGAAATACACAACAATCTACTGGAAAAATTTTTTCATCTGCTCTTGCTGGAGATACAACTGACAGAGCCCTTTGTGTTGATTCATCGGGAAAACTAATCAAATGTACTGTTCCTACAGCATCGTGTGGAACAGCAGCTACTATTGGTACACTAGTTAAACCAACATCAAATCTTTGTGTTAACAGCACTGCTACTGCAGTGACTCCGATAGCATCTTGTTCAAATTATGCTTGGCAATGGGATTGTTTAGATGAAAATAATAATAATGTATTATCTTCATGTTCTACTAAATTACCAAGTTCTGGAACTATGACATTTACGGTTGGTTCATATGTGTGCCCAGCACCACCTGTCACAGCTGTTAACATCACAGCATCTGCTGGAGGAGGTGGAGGTGCTGGAGAAGCTATGTTAAGTGGAACTGCTCAGGATTGGATTTGTCCCTCAAATTATACTAACTTGAGCAATGATTATTACAATGTCAAATATGCTTCAGACGGTTCAGGAATAAAAGATATGGGATGGAGTGCAACTTCTGCTGGATGTCCTGCAAATGGTACAGATACAAAATTCAATGGTACAACTATTGCACATGGTGGTTGGCATGGAATAATGGGTGCCAATGATGTTGATCTTCGTGATGCAAATTGGGGTTTCCCAGGAATTGGTGGAGTGGGTGGATCTGCTGTTAGCGGAATAACAGGAAGTACCGCTGGTGGTAATGGTGGTGGTAGTGGAATTGGTTGGGGTGGAGGTGGAGCAGCTGTTCCTCTTGCTGCACGTCCAACAGATGGTACTAATTATGGAGGAGGAGGTTCTGGTGGAAGCGGTCATGGAGGTGTCTATGGTGGTGGTGGTGGTGCTGGAAGTTATTTAATAAATAAATCATTCACAATTTCAAAATCAACTATGAATATATTAGTTGGTTCTGGTGGTAAGGGTGGTAATGGAGGAGGAGGTGGTTCCTCAGGTGGTAGTAATGGTAATTCTGGCGCAGGTGGTTGGATGAAGATTGTTTGGCCATAAAAATTTATAATTATTTTTAACAAAAAATCCCTGAAAAGGGATTTTTTGTATTATATTTAGATGTTTTATTTTCCTACACATTAAAAAACTTGTCCACTTTTTGTGTTGACAATATTTTTTTAAATCGGTATCATTTTAGTAAATATATGGTTATTATTTGAAAACAATAAATAATACAGAAAAACAATAAATAAATATACAGAAAATGAAAAACAAAGTTTTAATTCTTGTTATATTTTTTACCTTTGTTGGATTAAATATGATAAGTGCTCAATTTTTCAAAAAAATTGGGTCAGCAAAAGTGGATATTGGCAGAGATATCGCTGTATCCAATAGTAGTATCTACATTACCGGTAGTTATGAAAGTACTGTCAATTTTGGTGGTATTTCACAAAATGGTAATGACACATTACCTGGTTGTTTTTTTGCCAGGTATGATAAAAACGGTAATATAATTTGGGTAAAAACCCTTAATTATGAAAACACTAGTACATTTGGAAGGGATGTATTTATAGATGATTCTGATAATAGTACTTATTACAATGTACAATTTCAGGATATTTATGGTTATTGTGCAATTATGTTTGGAAAAGTCGATTCGATTGGTAATCTTAAATGGCATTTTGTTTCTAATTATGATGAATCAAATCCTGAGCGTGGTTTTAAAGTTGTTAGTTTCAAAGCTACAGATTCCTCAATAAGAATTTTAATCACCCTGAGTGATATTAATCATAAAACTTTGTATTACTATGACACACTATGTGCACCAATTAATTGTTTTAATTATACTGATGCTGATTTAATTTATTTAGAAATAAATAAGAAAACAGGTGTTATTTTATCACAGCGTACTTTTATTTATCCAAATCTAAAAATAAGGGATGCTTTGTTAAATGGTGATAGTGTAATTATAAGTGGATATTTTGTTGATTCTACAAAAATTAGTAATTTGAAATTAAATGCTACCACTATTGGTGGTACTCTTAAACAAGATGCAATTGTCTTTTGTGTTTCAATTGTGGCTGATAGTTGTGTTTGGTATAAACAATTAAATTCTTTATTGAATGACAAAGAAGAAGCTGATGGGCTTGTGATTATTAATGGAAAAATTTATTTTTTGCATTCTTATTATGACCTTTTTTACATGCATGGATTAAGCTGTTCTTATGATCCATATGCTAATTCATTCAATGAGGCTCCTGTATCAGAATTGGTAAGTTATTCTTCGACCCAAAAAATACGAATTAAGAAAATTGCAAATGATAAAGTTTTTGTTCTTTTTGATAAGGATTTTACTACTACTATGGGAGTTTCATCTTTTGTTTTTAATATAAATTCTCTCTTAGTTGTTAATAATTTTATCTCTGTTCCGGTTGGTGTTGGTAGTAATACAAACAATCCTACTTTGTGTGGGTTTGATGCAGATTTAGATTATTTATATATTATTGGATATTTTGGTGGTACCATATCATTCGATGGCCAACAAATGACTAGTTCTGCTAGTACTACTGGTGATATATTTTTTCTAAAGAAAAAATATTGTTTTTACCCACCAACTGTTTCTCTAGTTTATAACCATGAAGGAGCGATATGTGCAACTGAACAAAATGTTCAGTTGGTTGGAACACCTGCTGGAGGGTCGGTTTATGGTCCTTATACAAATGGATTGATATTCCATCCGAATCTTGCTGGAATAGGTAGCCATAAAGTATCTTATCAGTATACAGATTTAAATAACTGCTTAAATGCTGATACTATAGATATTTATGTCGATGCATGTACTAGTATAACTGAATTATCAACAGAAAAGAATGTTTTAGACCATATTATTGTTTTTAATGCTCTCGGTCAATTTGTTCTTAATACGAACTCAATTGTCGATATAAATTTACCAAAAGGAATTTACGTTGGTATTTATGTAAATACTAAAGGTAAAGAATATCAAAAAAAGAAATTTATCGCTGCAAAGTGATAGATGGTGAATAATGTTTTAAATAAAAATGACCTACAATTCTTAATTGAATTGTAGGTTTTTTATTTTTCTTATAAACAAGACTATTTTTTCTTTTTTTTGATATAATAGAATAAATGGAAATCGATGAAGAACAATTAAAAAAAGTTATCATTGAATCAAATTTAGTATCACGAGTTGATCTAGATGATGCTATAAAAAAAGGAGAAGAGACTAAACAAAAATTTAGTGATATTTTGCTTTCTGAGGGTAAAATATTTGAAGCTGACCTAAGAAGGATGGAGGCTTTTGTTTTAGGGATCCCTTTTGTTAGTTTAGTAAATCAAAAAATTGATTTTGCAATTTTATCCCTTATCCCTGAGCCTATTGCTAGAAATAATAATGTTATTGCTTATAAAAAAACTGATGCAGGACTCGAAGTCGCAATGCTTGATGTAGGTGATATGCCAGTTACTGATTTTATTAAAAAACGTTCAGGTTTTAAAATTTTACCTAGAATTACTGACACTGCATCGATAAGAGCAGCGCTTGTTCAATATAGAAAAAGTCTCCAAGCAGAATTTGGAAGTATTATACAGAAGGAAACTAATATAATAAAAAATTCAACAAAAGAAGAAGGAGAAAAGTCTGAAGCAGAATTGAAAGAAATGGCGGAAGATTTGCCTATTGTTAAAATTGTTGACTCTTTGATTTTTCATGCAATTTTACAAAATGCTTCTGATATACACATAGAACCAGGAGATAGTGATCTTTCGATAAGGTACAGAATAGATGGAATATTGCATTATGCTATGACACTCGATAAAAGTGCTGCACCTGGAGTGACTGCGCGTATTAAAGTATTGTCTAATTTGAAACTTGATGAAAAAAGATTACCACAAGACGGAAGATTTAAAATTGAACAAAATGGAGAAAAAATTTCTTTCCGTGTTTCCACCTTGCCTACATTTTTTGGAGAAAAAACCGTTATAAGAATTTTGAAAGAAAGTTCACATGGGTATTCTCTTGAGTCTTTAGGTTTCCACGGCGAAGGCTTAGAGAGAATCCATGATTCATTAAAACAAAGAACAGGCATGGTACTTGCAGCTGGTCCTACTGGTTCAGGTAAGACGACTACTCTTTACACAATGCTTGATATTTTAAATAAGCCAGAAGTAAATATTTCTACAGTTGAAGATCCTATTGAGTATCAAATGCCAAGAATAAATCAAACACAAGTAAAACCAGAAATAGGTATGACTTTTGCAAATGGTTTGCGTTCACTTTTGCGACAGGACCCAGATATTATAATGGTCGGAGAGATACGAGACGGGGAGACAGCTGGTCTTGCGGTGAATGCTTCTCTTACTGGTCACTTGGTTTTATCTACAATACATACGAATTCAGCAGC